>JBILTD010000050.1:0-10442 GCA_044371695.1 Crocinitomicaceae bacterium
TGTAAACACCATTATGCATGCTGAAGCCCTTTTTGAAGACCGTTGGGATCAGCTACCGCAGGCACAGTTCTGGAAAAAAATCATGTTACTTGCTCCAGACTCCTGTTTGGTTAATGTAGCAGCTACCCGTCAAGTCTTAGCAAAAATGTCGAATCGCGACTGGAACCGCCAAAC
Organism: Crocinitomicaceae bacterium; assembly: GCA_044371695.1. GTDB lineage: Bacteria > Bacteroidota > Bacteroidia > Flavobacteriales_D > Crocinitomicaceae > UBA952. The sequence goes on from JBILTD010000050.1 coordinate 175, forward strand.
TGAAGCGCAAAAGGATAGTACACGCCAAGCATTAAGAATTATCTATGGTTTGCCATCTACAGAAAGAATCTATGTCACTACGGGTAAAAATGACTTTTATAAGTTCAATGAAGTGTATCCTAGTTTATCAAAAGGAGTTGCAGCATTTGAACGTTACGGCGTAGACCCTTGGTATGCGCAAGCTATTTTGTTAATTGAAAGCCCTGCTCAAATGCGCAAATCATCTACCGGAGCTTATGGTGCATTTCAATTGATGCCGAGTGTCGCAAGATCTCAAGGTTTAATTGTAAATAGTGAAACCGACGAAAGAAAAGATTTTGATCGCTCGGCTTATGGCGCTGCGCAATTGATTCGCAAAATTTGCATTCCTGAAGCCAAGAAAATTTTAGCGACCCATCAAATCACTTACAACGAATCAGACTTATGGTTTCGCCTTTTTGTACTACATGTATACCATGCAGGTGCGATGAATGTAGCCGCAGTTGTCAATAAAATTCAACCAACCGAAGGTTCGCAAGAACTCATTAAAGCCATGTGGCAAAATTCAGCAGCTGGTTTTGGTAATAATTCGCAAAACTATTCTCAATTGGCCTTAGCTGCCCAATTGATCTTGCACGACATGGTTTATCAAAATTGTACTGAAATCAGCCCTTGTGTGGGTCGTTAATCCAGTACATTTGACCTTGATCAATCTTTAAATTTGCTTCAAAATTATTGGTGTACAACGCTCCGGTTCCAAAGCCCTGGGCAAGAGTTAACGGATAACAAGCACCAAATTGCACAATTGCATTGAGCCCTATTGAACTTTCTAAAGCGCTAGTTAGCCACCAGTCAATACCCAAACTTTCTGCAATGGAAATCCATTCTTTGGTACCCGTAAAACCTCCGTGTAAACTTGGTTTTAAAATGATGTATTGTGGTTTGATTTCAGAGAGCAAGGCCACCCGTTCATGATATGTATTGACGCCTATCAATTCCTCATCGAGGGCAATCGGTATGATATTTTTCCGACACAAACGGGTCATTTCTTTCGTCTGACCTGCTTGAATGGGCTGCTCAATACTATGTACGTTTAAAGCTTTCAATTCTGCTAAAATGGCAACTGCGTTTTGTGCGGAAAAGGCGCCATTCGCATCGACCCTTATTGTGATTTCTTGCGCAGTAAAATGCTGGCGAATTTCTTGAATCAAGGCCAATTCCTCTTCCCATGCAATAGCGCCAATTTTTAGCTTGACAACTTTGAAACCTTGTGCAATTTTTTGCTGAATTTGCTCGCGCATATTCATTTGTGTGTCCATCCAAACCAAGCCGTTGATCGGAATGGACTGCTCCTTTCTAGTAAACGGAGTATCAAAAAGAAGGGGGTATTTCTCTGCCTGAATGCTGAAGATCAAAATTTCCAAACCGAAAATAAACGACGGATAAGCAGCCCACTTGGCAACAAATTGCAACCAAGATGCAGAAGAAATGAAATCAGGCGTTGTCCATAACTCAAGGGAGCTCAATGCTTCAGATAGAAAACTTTCTAATTGACTTTGGTATTGCGCTTCATCTTGAAATTCTGGCGACAAACCCGGTATGATCGGGAATTCTGTCTCGATTTGGCGGCCACTAGTTGTTGTGTATGTAAAAATCCAGGAGGGTTTGCTATGCAGTACTCCGCGACTGGTGCCTGCTGGTTTTTTGAAAATTAGGCGGTGCAAACGCAATTGATCAAGCATGATGATACGGTTCTCCTTTTAATATACTGTAGGCCCGATAAAGTTGCTCGAGAAAAATCATTCGGACCATCTGGTGCGAAAAGGTCATTTTGGAAAGGGATAATTTGTAGTCGGCGCGTTGGTATACCGCTGTACTGAAGCCGTAGGCGCCGCCAATAATGAAAACAAACGGGCCTGCGTGTTGGAGTTGTTTTTTATCAATCCAGGATGCCAATTCTTCAGAACTAAAGTGCTGCCCATTTTCATCTAGGAGCACCACGAAATCTTGTGGCTGTAATTTTTCAAGTAAGAGTTGCCCTTCCTTTTCTTTGATTTGGGCCTTACTTAATGCTTTTGGATTTTTGACGTCGGGAAGTTCGAGTCTTTCAAATTGGCAGTAATGAATGAGTCTGCTTTGGTAACGCTGCTCACCGACTTTTAAATCGTCGAAAGCTGTTTTACCAATGACCACAAACTTAACCTTCATGCTTATACCGCTTCGACACCTTTGAGTTCAGGAGCCGCAAGTTTGAGCGCTTCCTCGAGGCCACCTTTGATGGTCATTTGCGACATCGAGCAGTCACTGCAAGAACCCAATAAACGCACTTGAACAATAGCGTCATCGGTGATATCTACCAATTCCATGTCCCCGCCGTCAGCGTGCATAAAAGGTCTGAGTTGGTCTAGTGCATCGAGCACTTTTGCGCGTAATTGTGCTTTCTCCATCAAATTAAGCTTTTGGCGTTGCAGCGTCTAGGCGCTGTAATTCAATTTCAAAGTTATGAACTAATTCATCAAATGCTTGTGTTGTAGGTGTATTTTGCTGAAAAACAGCTGGTCTGCCTGCATCTCCGGCTTCACAAACACCCTGAACAAGCGGAATACTTCCTAAAAACGGAACGCGCATCCCTTCTGCTAAATTCTTGGCGCCATCTCTACCGAAAATATAGTACTTGTTGTCTGGCAACTCAGCAGGTGTAAAATAGGCCATGTTTTCTACAATTCCGAGAATCGGCACTTTAAATGAATCTAGGCGAAACATTTGAATACCGCGTCTGGCATCTGCAAGGGCTACTTCTTGTGGCGTACTGACAATCACGACGCCATCGAGCGGAACTGTTTGCATCAAGGACAAATGGATGTCGCTGGTGCCCGGTGGTAAATCGACTAGCAAGAAATCGAGTTCACCCCAGTGTGCATCGGTGAAAAGTTGTGTCAGCGCTTTGGCAGCCATAGGGCCTCTCCATACAACGGCATCATCTTGATTGGTGAAAAAACCAATTGACAAAATGCCAATTCCGTTAGATTCTATCGGGCTAATGAGCGATTGCCCATTGACATCTATCATTTTTGGGCGATCACCCACAAGGTCAAACATGGTGGGCATAGAAGGGCCATGGACATCAGCATCAACGATGCCAACTTTATAACCTTTTTTAGCTAAACCACCCGCTAAATTGGCCGTAATGGTAGATTTTCCAACCCCACCTTTCCCGGAGGCAACAGCGATGATTTTTTTGACATCGGGAAGTATTTTCCTTCTGGCGCTGCGGCTTTCGGCATCGAGGCCTTGTATTTTACACTGAATCTGAATGTCTTGTCCAAAAACGCGCTTCAAGTTAAACTCAATGGCTTCTTGCATGCGCTTGCGAGCGTGCAATGCCGGGTTAGAAATGCGCACTTCTAAAGAAACGGTTTGTTCTTCGACCTGTAAGTTTTCAATTAAATTGAGGCTTACTAAATCATTCTTGAGATCTGGCTCTGTGATTTTTCCTAATACCTCGAGTACGGCTTCTCTGGTCATGTTTATTTTTTTGCTTGAATGGATTGAATACTATGAAACATAAAATCTACAACCCTTTTTGAGTCGCCTTGTTCGCGATTCATGATCTCATAGTAGTTTTCGTCAATTTTACAGACACTATATATATGATATTTTTCATTGGGTTGAGCAACATATGCACCCTTCACAACTCGTTTATATATCAACAAATTGGGTTGTTGCTCCACGACCTTGATATCAAAATAGCGATTGGGTTTGAATAATTTTCTTTTGAACTCTTCAAAACGCAAGGCGTTGTCTCCGTAATCTTCAATAAGCATGGTGTAATTGCGTCCGACATCGATGCGCCATTTAAAGCCACCTAATTCATAACTTACTTTTGGTTTTAATGAAGTACCTATTCCGGCCGAGGCATCGGGCAGCATAATGGTTGCTGGTAAATCATAACGACTTAAGTCGAAGGCTTCGTATTGAACATAATCAAAGTTGTCTTGCTGGTCTTGTTGACACGCAAACAGCACAAGGGCAAAAAGCAAGAGCAAAGATTTTCCAAACATCTTTGCAAAGATACAGCTTGATTTTACTTTTTTTCACAACTTCGTGGAATGGAAAAACAAAGTACCGTTCTAGCCAGTATTTTTTTGATGCTTTCAATTGTATTGGGGGCCTTTGGCGCGCATGCACTGAAAGATATTTTAACTCAAGATTTACAACACACTTTTGATGTTGGGGTGCGTTATCAAGGTTCTCTTTCGATGGGTATTTTAATATTAGCCTTGAATGCAGATCGCTTTAGTTTCCAAATGAAGGGTCTGCTTCGAGCCATGCTGATCGGTATGCTTTTATTTAGCGGCTCTATTTACGGCATTGTGGCGCTCAAACACGCGGGCATGGCGGTTGGAATGCTTGGGCCAATTACGCCAATCGGCGGTGCTATCAGCATCATTTCATGGTGTATCTTCATTTTTCGTCTGTTAAAATACTGACAAGGATTAAACTTTTTTGTCAATCATGTTTTGTTATTGATGAATAGTTTTTACATTTGATTAGTTTTTCATCGTTAAACAGATTATTTTTTAAGCATTATGAATACACTCACTCCAGGAAGCAAGCTTCCATCCTTTACTGGGCTTGACCAAAACGGCAATTATATCAACAGCTCTGACTACGCCGGAAAGCGTTTAGTCATTTATTTCTACCCAAAAGACGACACCCCTGGTTGTACGGCTCAGGCTTGTAGCATCCGCGACGGCCAAGAAGCACTCGTAGCAGCAGGTGTTCATGTCATTGGCATTAGCGCAGACAGCGTTGCGTCGCACACCAAATTTGTCAATAAATATGAGCTCAACTTCCCTTTAATCTCTGACACCGAAAAAACCATTATCCAAGCATTCGGCGTTTGGGGCACCAAAAAATTCATGGGCAGGGTCTATGACGGCATTCACCGCATGACTTTCATTTTTGATGAAACACACACCTTAATCAAAGTCTTAGAAAAACCCAATACAAAAGATCACGCCAACGAAGTACTCTCTTGTTATTAATTATTTTTTATAGATCGTAAATCGTTTACGTTCTTTCCCTTGCAACTTTGTAAAAATTATTCACCGAGCCTCGCTCAAAACAACAAACGATATGTCTAAAGAACAAAACCTCGAAAAACTCAAAGCGCTCCAATTGACCATGGAGAAACTTGACAAAACATTCGGCAAAGGCGCCGTCATGAAATTAGGAGATGCTCCTGTAGAAAAAGTAGATGTCATCCCTACAGGATCACTCACCCTTGATCTTGCCCTTGGTATCAACGGCTACCCTAAAGGTCGCGTAGTTGAAATCTACGGCCCAGAATCTTCTGGTAAAACCACATTGGCTATTCACGCCATTGCTGAAGTTCAAAAACAAGGTGGTATCGCTGCTTTCATCGATGCCGAACACGCCTTCGATCAATTTTATGCCCAAAAATTGGGTGTAGATGTCGCTAACCTACTTATTTCTCAGCCAGACAACGGTGAGCAAGCTCTAGAAATTGCCGATAACCTGATCCGTTCAGGCGCTATTGACCTCATCGTCATTGACTCCGTTGCCGCCCTCACGCCAAAAGCAGAAATTGAAGGCGAAATGGGAGACTCTCAAATGGGGCTTCAAGCACGCCTGATGTCAAAAGCACTTCGTAAACTCACTGGTTCTATTAATAAAGCAGGTTGCTGCTGTATTTTCATCAACCAGTTGCGCGACAAAATTGGTGTCATGTTTGGCAATCCAGAAACAACCACGGGTGGTAACGCCCTTAAATTCTACTCTTCTATCCGCATCGACATCAGAAGAGCTACACAATTGAAAGAAGGTGAAGACATCATTGGTAACCGCGTCAAAGTAAAAGTAGTCAAGAACAAAGTTGCACCTCCTTTCCGCAAGGCAGAATTCGACATCATGTATGGCGAAGGCATTTCTAAAGTCGGTGAAATCATCGATTTAGGAGTAGACCTCAACATTCTTAAAAAGAGCGGCTCTTGGTTCTCTTACGGAGAGACCAAACTTGGTCAAGGACGTGATGCCATTAAATCACTCATTCTAGACAATCCTGAACTCATGGAAGAACTAGAAGAAAAAATCAAAAATGCGCTTGTAACACCAAATGGTCAAGCAGAGGTGTTGCAAGACTAAAGCCTATCGTTTGGTTGGAAGGCGGCGCTCTTTGGGGCGCCGCTTTTTTTATGCAATAAAAACAAGATGCAAACGTTTGTTGCAAGCTGTATAAATGTTTTATATCTTCGAACCTACTAAAACTAAAAAAATGAACAAAACACTCTCATTATTAGCGATTTCAGCGCTTTTACTCGGAACTGCATCTAGCTGCAAGAAAAAAGGCTGTACAGACCCAAGTGCAGTTAACTATAGCACAGAAGCCAAAAAAGACGATGGCTCTTGTAAGTTTGCTCCAACTCTTGTTGTCAATGGTAATAATCCAGAAACAATCAATGTTGGTGATGCCTACAATGATGCTGGTGCTACGGCGACTAATACAGATGGCACAGCTGCTACTGTAACTACAACTGGTCAGGTAGACGCAAATACTAAAGGTACTTACACGCTTACCTATACAGCCACTAACGACAACGGTACTTCAACAGCAACACGCACCGTTAACGTAGTGATTGGCATGAATAACTGGTTAGTTAATTGGGAAGTAAGCAGCGATTGCGGAACTTCTTTCCCGCTCGCAATTGCACCTGTATTTGCTACAGGCACGGCCGGAACCAACGATCTGCTAATAGACAACATGTTTAATATTGTCGGCGGAACAGCAACAGCAACTATAAACGGTAGCACTATCAACATCCCGACACAAACTATTGACTTTACTTTTGGTCAAGTAACTTTCTCTGGTGTTGGCACCATTAACGACCAAGCCAATACCATTACCATCACTTACACTTATGACAACACAACGCCAATCATTGGTGGTAGTGGCACTTGTGTAGCAACTTACACGAAAATTTAAGAATGTATCTTTTCTAAAAAAAACACCATTGAGGGCCTTAAATAAGGCCCTTTTTTTGTAACTAATTGTAGCATTTGTTACAAATCAAAACCACAGTAATACTTAAATTTACACACTTATTTATCAGCTATACTCATGGGAAAGTTTAAAGAAATTATCGATTCAGCTACACCAACCCTTGTTGACTTTCATGCAACTTGGTGTGGCCCATGTAAAACGATGTCTCCTGTTCTCGAAGATTTCAAAAAAGCATACGGTGCAAAAGTCCGTATCCTAAAAATAGACGTTGATAAAAATCCAGCTATTGCCGATCAATTTAAAATTCGTGGCGTACCTACTTTTTTGCTCTTTAAAGAAGGGAAAATGTTATGGCGCGAAAGTGGTGCATTTCCTTTAAATGTTCTCAAACAAAAGATAGGTTCATTTCTGTAAGCTACCTTTCCATTTGTATATTGATGAAATAAAAAAAGGGTAACATTATGTAACCCTTATTTTTTTCTTACGTATTTGCTTTCCTAGGCAGAATCTTCTACTTTTGCCCGAATTTTACACTTAACAAGTAATCTATGAACGCTATTTACATTCCTATCGCCCTCTCATTAGTTGGCTTGCTTTTTATGCTCGTCAAAATGGCATGGGTAAAAAAACAACCTGCAGGTGATGACAAAATGCAAGGTATCGCTAAAAGCATTAAAGAGGGTGCCATGGCATTCCTTTCTGCTGAGTACCGCTTGCTTGCCATTTTCGTTGTTATTGCATCCGCTGCACTTTTTGGTATTTCTACTGTAGTTCCAACAACACACTGGTTAATTGTTCCGGCATTTATTGTTGGTGCCATCTTTTCTGCAATTGCAGGAAACATCGGTATGCGTGTAGCAACTGATGCTAACGTGAGAACAACAGAAGCTGCTAAAACTTCATTGCCAAATGCACTCAAAGTTTCTTTTGGTGGTGGTACGGTAATGGGGCTTGGTGTTGCAGGTCTTGCTGTATTAGGTTTGTCTTTGTTCTTCTTTGGTTTCCTTAACTACTTCCTTCAAGGTGGTGCTTGGGACTACGATAAAATGACAATGGTACTTGAGGCCCTTGCTGGTTTTTCTTTGGGTGCTGAATCTATCGCATTATTTGCACGTGTTGGTGGTGGTATTTATACCAAAGCTGCTGACGTAGGTGCTGACCTCGTTGGTAAAGTTGAAGCCGGTATTCCAGAAGATGATCCACGTAACCCAGCTACAATTGCAGATAACGTTGGTGACAACGTTGGTGACGTAGCCGGAATGGGTGCTGACCTCTTTGGATCTTATGTTGCTACAGTATTGGCGTCTATGGTTCTTGGTAATTATATCATTAAAGACATGGCTGACAACGGTCAAGCGCTTTCTGGTTTCCAAGGTATGGGCCCAATTTTATTGCCAATCATGATCGCTGGTGTTGGTATCATCGCTTCAATCATTGGTACTTTCCTCGTTCGTATTTCTTCAAACGATGCTAAAGAAGCTGAAGTTCAAAAAGCACTTAATATTGGTAATATCTCTTCAATCGTTATTTCAGCGGTTGCAGGATGGTTCTTGGTAAAATGGATGCTTCCTGAGACCATCCAAATGAATTTCTTCGGTGAAGGCGTGATGAAAATTCCTAGCCGTCACGTATTTTACGCTACGCTTGTTGGTCTTTCTGTAGGTTACCTTATTTCTTACTTTACTGAATACTATACTGCACTTGGTAAAAAACCAGTTCTCGGTATCGTACAAAATTCATCTACTGGTGCCGCTACCAACATCATTGCTGGTTTGGCTACGGGTATGATCTCTACTTTCTCTTCAGTTATTTTATTCGCTGCTGCCATTTGGGGATCTTATGCATTAGCTGGTTTCTACGGTGTAGCTATCGCTGCTTCAGCCATGATGGCAACTACTGCTATGCAGTTGGCTATCGATGCTTTTGGCCCTATCGCTGATAACGCTGGTGGTGTTGCTGAAATGAGCGAATTGCCAAAAGAAGTTCGTCAAAGAACAGACGTTCTTGACTCTGTAGGAAACACAACTGCTGCTGTTGGTAAAGGTTTTGCTATTGCATCTGCTGCACTTACTGCCCTTGCATTGTTTGCTGCTTACGTAACCTTCACTGGTATTGAAGGTATCAATATCTTTAAAGCGCCAGTTTTAGCTGCACTTTTCATTGGTGGTATGATTCCGGTTGTTTTCTCTGCACTTGCTATGAAATCTGTAGGTAGTGCCGCGATGGACATGGTGAACGAAGTACGTCGTCAGTTCCGTGAAATTCCAGGAATCATGGAAGGAACAGGAACGCCAGAATACGGTAAGTGTGTAGAAATTTCTACAAAAGCTGCGCTTCGCGAAATGATGTTGCCAGGTGCACTTACAATTGTAACACCTATTTTAATCGGTCTTGGTACTGGTTTCATTTCAGGTAACTGGCCAATGGCTGCTGAAGTACTTGGTGGTTACATGGCGGGGGTTGCTGTATCAGGCGTGCTTTGGGCAATTTTCCAAAACAACGCTGGTGGTGCATGGGACAACGCTAAAAAATCTTTCGAAGCTGGTGTGTTGATCAACGGAGAAATGACTTTCAAAGGTTCTGATGCGCACAAAGCAGCTGTAACTGGTGATACCGTAGGTGATCCATTTAAAGATACTTCTGGCCCATCTATGAACATCTTGATCAAATTGACTTGTCTTGTAGGTTTGGTGATTGCACCAATCTTGGGTGATGGTCACGGAGACAAAAAAGAAGCAGGTGCTGCCAAGTGTGAAATGACAAATGGTCATTGCACTGGTCAAGAAGCTGCTTGCAAAGGTGGTGACGCAACTTGCCATGCTGATAAAAAAGAAGCTTGTTGCGATAAAAAGTAATTGAGTCTTCTCTTAACATACAAAGCCACCTTTCGGGGTGGCTTTTTTTTTGCACTCATTTTTGAAAAGCCTTTCTATCTTTGTTTGTGCTCAAAAACAAAGATTTTTTTCAAGATGTCTATGATGTTGTTAGGTTGATACCTGAAGGTCGTGTCACGAGTTATGGTGCCATTGCCAATTATTTAGGTGCCAAGCAAGCCGCAAGAATGGTTGGTTGGGCCATGAATGCCAGCCATGCGCTTTCGGACGTGCCAGCGCATCGGGTGGTCAATCGGGTGGGTTTATTGAGTGGAAAAAATCACTTCGAAAATCCAAGGCACATGGAAGAGCTCTTGAGTGCAGAAGGAATCCATGTTGAAAACGATCAAATTCAAAACTTTGAAAAAGTTTTCTGGGACCCCTCCATTGAA
>JBILTD010000051.1:0-10437 GCA_044371695.1 Crocinitomicaceae bacterium
TCAATTATATGGAGGTAATAGCAATAATAATGGTCCTGACAATTTAGGTGCTACGGGGTATACAAATCTTGGAAGTGTTGGAACGTATGAGTTTGTAATTGCTCAAAATAGTGTGCCATTAACAGGAGGAGTATTGCAATTGAGTGGTGCTTGCTCAACTGGTGGAATTCAACATACTTATATCAATGCCGATGCAAATGGTCAAACAGGGCAGGCAAGATACCAAGTTGTCCGAATTCCAAGATTTACAAATCTAACTTTACAACAAAATATGACAACCACAGCTTGGAATGGAACGGTTGGAGGAATATTAGCATTTTTTGTACAAGATGAATTGAATTTTAATGGTTACAGTATTCTTGCCGACGGCAAGGGATTCAGGGGTGGTTATCAAAATGTTCGTCCTTCTGGCGCAAACGTTACCGCTATAGCAACAACTGATATTATGTTGTCTTCGGGAAAAGGCGAAGGAATATGCGGCACACCGAGATTTTTGTGGAACGGTCAGGATCAAGTTGATAATGGAGCTTCTTGGATTGGATATCCTGGTGGAAATTATGGACGTGGTGCTCCGGGAAATGCCGGCGGAGGCGGAAACACACATAATGCTGGCGGCGGTGGCGGTGGTGGCTGTGGGTCTGGAGGTGTTGCCGGAAACGGTATTGCTGGTTCTGGAACAGCTGCGTGGCCTAACGGCGGAAGACCAGGCATTGGTATCAACTTATCTTTTGACCAAATAATTTTTGGTGGCGGTGGCGGTGGCGGCGACGCCAATAATGCTCAAACTGGTGTCAAAGGTGGAGCTGGTGGTGGTTTAGTTTTTATAAAAGCTGGACAAATTACTGGTAACGGTGTAATTAGTGCAAAAGGAACTAATGGTCAAGTTGGTGTTTTTGGTTCTGCACCAGATGGCGCTGGCGGCGGTGGCGGTGGCGGCACTATTGTTTTATATAGTGACGCGAGTCAAAATAATGCAAATATTCAACTCATTTCTAGTGGTGGAAATGGCGGTAATACCTTAAATGACTCGAATGACCCTCACGGACCTGGTGGCGGTGGTGGCGGTGGAAAAATATTTCACAATGTCATCGGATCAAATCTATCATTAGTTGTAAATGCGGGTTTGGCTGGCCAGACTAATAATGGAAATGGCAGTTCGCATGGTGCTCAGAATGGTCAAATAGGATTAGCTTCAACTATAAATGCACTTGCATTTTATCAGAATTTGCCTCCGGCAATTAATCCAAAACCTGACGCCAACTTTACTTATCCTGATATTTGTTTAAATGAACCTGTCACATTTACCAACACATCAATTGTTTCAAGTTCAGGAGGTAATTCAATTTCAAGCTTTAGTTGGAATTTTGGTGACGGTGGCACTTCAAATCTAGAAAATCCTGTCCATACTTATTTAAATGCTGGAAATTATACAGTTACGTTAATAATTCAAACCAATTTGGGTTGTATCGATACAATTTCTCAAAACGTAGTTATTCATACACCTTTCTTTAGTAATAATTCTGCTCAGAATTGTGATAATTATACTTGGTTAACAAATGGTCAAACCTATAATCAAAGCGGACAATATTTAGCTACGTATAATACTATTTTTGGTTGTGACTCGATATATGAACTTGATTTAACTGTATTCCCTTCCTATACCATCGCTCAACAGCAAACCATCTGTAGTGGAGAGCTATATGCAGTTGGCAATAACAGCTTTGGAAATCCAGGAAATTATACAATAACACTTCAATCAGTCAATGGATGTGACAGTACCATTCTTTTGGATTTAATCGTAACACCATTACCTCCAAGTCCGCAACTTTCATCTACTTATGTCAAATGCCCGGGTGATGAGGTAACTATTTCTGCTGATTCGGTCATAAATACCCTAATAGATTGGTCAGGCCCCGCAAACTTTGCTTCGTCTAACTTTTCAAATACTTTTATTTTAACGCCCAATTTATTAGGAGTCTATTCTGCAACGATTACACAAAATAATTGCACTTCTTTTCCCGGAAATATTGTTTTGACCTATGATTACGGATTAACTTTTGAAAGTTGGCAAGTACCAAATATTATTACCCCTAATAATGATTCAATGAATGATTTTTGGGATATTCCAGCATTGGCTCAGACTTGTGAAGATTTCAACATGGTCATACTTAATCGTTGGGGCAATCCGCTAATTGAGTTAAATAGTGCTAACCCTATTTTTTATGGGAAAGACGCGGAAAATAATGACTTAGATGAAGGCGTATTTTTCTATAAGCTGATTTTCTCTGATCAGGTTAAACATGGATTTTTCCATGTGGTCAGATAATATAAAAAAGTTACTATCAAGATCAACGAATAAAACAAATGAAACCAACTATTAAGTTCATATTTTTATCCCTGTGTATATTGGGAAGGATTGGCTTTATGAGTCATGCGCAAAACTGTCCTAATTCTAATTTCTCTCAAGGAAATTTCTCTCAATGGACAGGTACAACCGGCACAACTCCGGGGCTTGGCAGCCCTTATGATGTACCTGGTTTTGTTTCAGGTCAGCATACAATCATAACAACTTCAACTCCTGATATAAATACAGGTGGTGCCATCAATACTATTCCTCCAGGAGGGACAAGCTCATGTATGTTAGGAAATGCTGTTGCGGGTTGGGGTGCAGAAAGCATGACCTATTCAATGTTAGTAGACATGACGAATCGTCTATTTATATATGAGTATGCCATGATTCTGCAAGATCCTATTAGTCCTCCTCATGCTGTGAATGAGAAGCCTCGTTTTATTGTCAAAGTACTCGATAATTTAGGTCAGGTCTTACCAGGAAACTGTAGTTATTATGAAACTTATGGTGGGGATCCAAATAATAATTTCACTTACTATACCAATGTAGTTACCTATTCAGATTGGAAGAAGGTAGCTATCGACCTAACAGCTTATCTTGGAACTGTGGTTCAAATCCAATTTACAACAATGGATTGCGGTCTAGGGGCGCATTGGGGCTATGCTTATTTATCTACAAGTTGTGGGCCTTTAGAAATTGATATTCAAAAAAACTGTGAAGGCGCAATTGTACTAACGGCTCCTGCTGGCTTTCATTCTTATTTATGGTCGCCAGGTGGAGAAACTACTCAAAGCATAACCTTGAATAATCCACCAACTGCTACCTATACTTATTCTTGTTTAATGAATCCTATTGCAGGTCTTTCATGTCCAACTACTATTGACACAACTTTTAATTTTATCGCTACTCCGGATTTTGCAGTAATAGATACTGCCATTTGTCTAGGAGAAAGCGTGGTGTTGAGTACAACTAATAATGAGGTTGGCGGAACCTATGTTTGGAATCCAACAGGTCAAAATACGAGTAGTATTACAGTGAGCCCTACTAGTAATACTACCTATTATGTCACTTATGATGCCCTAAACAATTGTAGCTATACAGATACAGCAGTAGTCATTGTCAATCCATTACCTGTTTTTTACCTTGAAGATTTTTATGTCTGTGATGGCAGTGAGGCCATTCTAGATCCTGAACCGGACATTTATGATTATACATGGAATAACGGATATTTTTCAAATACACCTTTTATACCTACATCTGCACAATATTATACCGTAACAGCAACGGATGTTGCTACGGGGTGTGAACAGAAGGACAGTTTATTTATTGATATCAAACCTTTACCTACTGCTGCTTTTAATAGTATTTGTGGTAGCTTACCTGCAGTGTTTAACAACACTTCTGTAGGAGGGGTAATAAATTATTGGAACTTTGGTGATGGAACTGCTACTGTTGTTGGAAATCAGGTAACGCACCCTTATTTAAATTTATCAAACGACTCATATTTAGTGACGCTTGTAACAGAAAGCATTTATGGCTGTAGAGATTCGGTTCAAAATGACTTTATTATTCCCTTGCTCTATTATGTCCCAAATACATTTACACCAGACGGTGATGAGTTTAATAATGAGTTTAAACCAATATTTTCGCAAACCAAAAAGGTAGGTTCATATAAATTCTTGATATATAACCGTTGGGGTGAAGTGATATTTGAAACACAAAACATTGATGTTGGATGGGACGGAACATACAGCTTTAATAGCACCCAAGATGGTACATTTACCTGGGAATTACAATATATCGATTTATCATGTGGTAAAGGCATCCAACATGAATATGGCCATGTTAACTTGGTGAAATAATTATTGTACGCTGCTATTTAGCGACAATCAATAACACCAACCCTGCAAAAGCAAATCCTGCAGCGCGGCGTACCCAGAAGATGCGTCGTTGGAGTTTGTTCATGTTGAAATCGGAATAGGTTTCTTCATCTTCATCGTTTTCCATCTCGTAATCGTTTGCCGCAAGGTCGGCGGCTTGTTCGTCGTAGCCAGGGTTTTTGAGTTCGAAAAGTTGTGGACCGTCTTTGCCATCAAGGAATTCGAGCGAGGATATTTCTAGTTGACCTCCGCTGAAAATACTATTTAGACATGGTGGAATTGGAATGGCTTTGTAGTTAGTAATGCTGACAAGTTTGAGTTCTGGGCTATTGCATAGAAAAGCGGGAAAGCTGTCAAGTTGCGCGTGTATCATCAATTCAAAAAGTTCTGGTGTTTGAACTGCTGAGATGACGCGTAATTTGGATGTAGATAAATCAAGCAGTCCTAAATTAGGCATGAGGGCTGGTAATTGTAGGTTTTGCAAGGATTCTGAACTAATACCAAGTATATCTAATTCAGTAAAATTGGGGAGTATGAGTGTGGAGTCTAGATAGGTAATACTCAATTCCTCTGCTTTCGGATTGGCTTTGAAAAGAGAATCGATGTCTTTTTGATGGACGTTTGTTCCGTTGTACCATCCGGGGCTCTCCTCTGTAATTTGAGCTGATAATTGAGAAAAAGGAAGCAAAAAGAGGAGTAGGATGAGGTTTTTCATGGATGGTCGGTTAGGAATGAAATAGTTTATATTTTTTGAAGGGGATGCCTTTTTTGATGAGCCAAGCATGATATGCGCTTGGGATATCGCAGTAGTGGTTGGGAAGAATTAGTGCGATAAAAATGCGGTCAATTTGTGAAAGGAGACCAATGAGCATGGTGCTCGTCAGGAGGATGGAATTTTCAAAGCCGAACATCAGCGTAAAATTGACCAGGAGGAAAATGCCAAAGAGTTTGGAGAGGTAGTTGTGCGCGCAACCAAATTTTCTGAAACGCAAGAAATAGATGAGGTCTGGGATCCATTCAATCAATATTAGTGGTAGGGCCAGAACCCATCGCTCTTCAATTTCGTTTTGAAAACCAACCCATAGGCACCAAATGGCAGCCAGCCAAAAAACGAGGTCTACGTTGCTGTCCCAGAGACGCAAGGATGGAGTTGCTACGTTGTAGTGCCGCGCAATGATGCCGTCAAAAATATCAGAAATGAGTGCTAAATAACAGCAAATGATAATCCAGGTGTATTGGTCTTTTCCTTGATAAACTAAATAGATCAGGAAGGGCGCTAAAGCTAGTCTGAATAGGATGAGTAGGAAAGGGAGCTGTTTCATTAGAATAAAGATAACCATTTAAAGATGCCTTCCGTATAGAGATCTTGCTAACTTTAAAACAAAAACGAACTATGAAAAAACTATTTCTACCCCTTCTCCTTTTAGGTGCCGTTACGCAGGCAAAGGCCCAATTTAGCTTTGATGCACAGCTCAAATATGCGTCAAGTACAACAGCATTGTTCAATAAGAACATCTCTGATCTTGGTGCATCTCAAGACTACGATTTCGCTTTTAGTTCGAATTATGGCGCCGCACTTTCGTTTAATTTTGGAAAAATTGGTGTAGGTGTTGAAGCACTTGCTGGTAATTTCAAAGGAGCTTATCAAGGTGAGGCCCCATTGATTTGGGGAGGTGGAGCGTATACTTCACAAGTTGAACTCAAAACCCTTCAAATCCCGGTTTATTTAAGATTGGGTGGTTCCAAAGGATCTTTTGGTGAATTTGGCGTCGTTATGAATAATGTAAGTTCAGCTTCTTATTCTGCCTCTCATGCTCTAGTTGATCCCGCATTTGACGTAAGTAATCAATACCAGAATTTTATGGCTTACATGGTAGGTGTTGGTGGCCGAATTGGCTTGCCAAAGATTCCGGTAATGCTTTCTATTAGCGCTCGTTTTATGTACTCAACAGCCGATGCTAAAGGCGTTGATGCACTTGGCATTGACCTCGATAATTACCCAACCTATTACAAAACCAATGCGGCATCTGTTGGCCTGCATGCAGGTTTGGTGTACAGCTTTGAATAAGCACTTTCAAAATGGATCAAATAAAAAAGGCGCCGAGAGGCGCCTTTTTTATTTGGAGAGATTTGTATTCTAGTTCCTTACAATATGAACAAAGCCATGTAAAGTGTAAAGGGTTCTTTCTTTGTTATCGTATTCGTATTTTTCACTCTTTGGTGTTACCATGTAGAAATAAACGCCTTCTTCAACTGCTTTTCCGCTGAGGTCATTGCCATTCCAGTCGTTTTGGTAGTTGTCGTTCTCATAGATAAGGTTACCCCAACGATTAAAGATTTGAAGGCTGACTTGTTCGTAGTCTTCCCAGTTTTTAATTACTAAGAAATCATTGATGTTGTCTTGGTTGGCCGTCATGATATTTGGCACCACCAACGGACACTGATTGTAAACCCTAACAATTGGTGAGGTAATTGACTTGGCACATTGGTCCATGACATATACTTGGAAGTTATTGAGGTAAGGTTGCAAGATGTCTGGAGCTACATAAACGGTATCGTTGTTCGGGAAGCTGCCCGGCCCCCACAAGTAATTGTATGGCGGAATTCCGTCAATGACGGTGCAATAAATATTGGTTCCTTCACCGAAATCGGCACAGACATTTAAAGAATCTACGGCTCCAATGCTCATAGGAACGTAGTCAATGATGTTCAGGGAAATAGAAGTGGTGTCAAAGGAGCCGTCACAAGGACTTGGTACAATTACGTTAAAGTTCACGGTCTCGGTACCTTCTGTAATGCCGTCAAGGATGGCTGAAATACCAATGGTATCTGAAGCAACACCTGCCGGAATAACCAATGTATCATTAATGAATGGGTAATCGTCTCCGTTGGTTGCTGAGCCACTCAGGCTGATAAACACCATGAGGTTTGTGGTGAGGTCAGTTCTTTTGACAATGAAACCAGCAAATCCGCAGTCCTCGATGAGTTCTGTAGGGCCAGTAACATCTACTTCAATAGGAACTTCAATCTGGCAAGCTACAACGCGGTAACCAAAGGTTCGGATTTTGGTATTGATCAGGACGCCATTTCTCCATTCTTTGACAGCCACACCCGCCACAAAGTTTCCGATGAGGTTTGGTGTGAAGGTCATGAGCCCAGTAACAGGGTCAATGGTCACGTTTGATCCGGCACCAAAAGGCACAAATTCTGAGAAGGTTGGATTCCAGCTTACAGGTGTATACGGTGCTGCCGTTTCAGGGTCAGGGACCACATTGGTTAAACTTCCGCCAAGGAAAGGCGACATCAATTCGTAACTCAGGGAATCGCCGTCAGGGTCATAAGCCGAGTGGTCAAAGTCAAGGGTGTTTTGCGAACACAAAACCAATGGTGGGTAGTTGATGAAACGAGCACCTTGGTTATGAACGGCAACTAAAGCGTTTCCTGGAACATATGTAGTGAGTGTAATGCCATTACCCGCTGGGTCAACAATATTGTCGATAGCACCGGTCCAACAGCAGCGTTGGTATGAAATGTAATAGCCACCAGGTGTAAGTGGCATTGTAACAGTATCTACGTAGATAGCGCGCTCAACACAGATATCATTTGGGACGGTCACACATGGATCATCATAGACGACAGGCAAGATGTTTTGCGAAAAGACACCAATGTATCTGACCTGATAAATACTGCCGTCGGCGTTAAAAATGGTATAATTTAAGGGGTTATCGAAGTTGGTCGCAGAGTTGCAATCGCGGTATATTTCAATGGTGATTTTGTACTGATTATTACCTAACGAATCATAATAAATTTCTCCACCGATAATATGGCTAGCCCAGCTAGAGAAGGCGCTTAACAGTGAAAAAATCAGGACAAAATAAAATTTCTTAAAGGTCATATTTCAAAATTTGTACGCGAAGATACAAACTAAGCACTTGAAAGCCATGTGATAAGTTTGTATATTCGTTGTTTATGGTCAAGTACGGTCATTTATTTGCATTTTTCTTTCTCTTTTTTACATGTCTACTACATGCTGAAACGGAAGATCAATTGCGCAAAAACCTACAAAAAACCAAGGACAAGACGTCACATTTACAAGCAAGGTTGCATCTGCTTTCTTTTTTAGAAGAAACAAATAAATCTTCGTGGCTAAATGAACTTGAATTGATTGAAAAACAGTCACTTGCATACACCAATCCCAAAGATCAAAAGATCATTTCGTTATTGCTTTGCGAAAAAGCTATCTATTTAGGGGCATTTTCCAACGCAAAATTGAATTTTGAACGCAATCTTAAAACATACATTTTCCAGAGTAAACAGTTAGAATGGCGAAGAAAACTTCTTGAATATACGCTCAAACAAAATAAATCAGCTCAGAACTTCAAAAGCTTGTTGGCTTATAGTCGCCGCTTTATGAAAAACAAGCAACGAGCACAATTGTATCAAATTCAAGCCACTCATTATTTATTACTAGGGAAAATTGATTCAGCGCTGATCTTAAGTGATCAATCAGTTCAAATTGCCAAACGATCAGTTGGTAGTTGGACACTCATAAATGCTTTGCAAGCACAAGCAGAAGTATTTTGGCGCGCCAATCTATTAGATAAGGCAGTCCAACGGTCTATATTTTCTCTGCAGTTGGCAGAGGAGGCACAATTGCCTTATTTTAAAATCAGGCCACTGATTTTAATTTCGGCGATATCGTTAGAGGTGGGTAATGATGACCAAACCATTGCCTACGCCAAACGCGCCCAAAATTTAGCAGACCAGTATCAAGATGATTTTTTTCGTGCATATACAGCGCTCATTTTAAGCGAGCACTTTTTGCAGCTAAATCAAACTTCTAAAGCTCAAAATAACTTAAATTTTGCCCTCGGATATTTCGAAAGCATCAATAATCAGGAAGCTTTGCACCGTGCAATTTTATGTCAGGCTAACATAGCCGCTGCTAAAGGACTAGATGCTCGTCCCTATTTTTTAAAATTGACTAACTACTTGAAAGCAGGGCAAACATCTTTGCTTTCCGATAAGTTTCACCTTGAACAGGGTAAATATTTTTTAGCTAAACAACAATTCGCAGCAGCTGAACAGCATTTCAAAACTGTACTTGAACAAATATCTTCAAGTGAGCAAATCAGGCCGCAAATAGCAGTGGCATATGCCTTGCTTGCGAAAATAGCGGTCCAGAAGCGCGATTTTAAAGCTGCTTTGAAATACCAACAAGCATACTCAGATTGGTTGGCCAAAAGCCCAGTTTGGCGCAGTGCCGCCCGCATCGAGGAAATGACCTCAAGTAATTTACGTGAAGAACGCGAACGCCTCATTGACTTTCAACGTGCTTCTATTGAGAAGGCGCAAAAAGAACGCAAGATCATAGAACTCCAAAAAGACCGCCAGCTGTTTATTTCTATCATTTTTATTGTGGCCATCATATTTGGGGTCGTGATTTTTATTTTGCGCATCCAGCAAAGCCGCATCAAGCAAGAACAGCGCGAGGCCGAACTTTCACAAACCTTGTTGCGCACGCAAATGAACCCGCATTTTGTCTTCAACGCGATGTCGGTCATCCAAAGTTATATTTACGAAAACGACCCCGAGAAATCATCTCAATTTCTAGTTAAGTTTTCCAGACTCATGCGGCTCATTCTTGAAAATTCGCCCAAAGAATTTATTCCTATTGAGCTCGAGATTGAAATCCTTGACAAGTACTTAGCTACCCAGAAAATGCGTTTTGAAAACCGCTTTGACTACACCCTTGACATCAGTGATGACTTGCTGTTCAACAAAGCGATGGTACCGCCCATGATTACGCAGCCCTTCATCGAAAATGCCATCGAACATGGGCAACTTCATACGGTAAAAAATGGACACATTTTGGTACAAATGCGCGCTGAAGGGCAGTCAATGCTGCTCAGGATTGAAGATAACGGAGTAGGGCGCAAAAAATCGCAGAAAACTAAGAAAATCCGAACGCATAAAAGCATGGCGATTGACATTACCAAAGAACGCATTGAGATTATCAATAAAAAGTATAAATTTAATGGAAGTATTCTTTTTGAGGACCTCAATAAAGAACAAGAAACCGGAACAGTCGTGAAGTTGGTGCTACCTCTTCGCTATGAAGCCTCCATTTAAGCTGCAACTATGAGTACAAAAGTTTTGATCATCGACGACGAAAAGCCAACGCGTACTTTCATTCGCAAAATGCTT
>JBILTD010000052.1:0-10397 GCA_044371695.1 Crocinitomicaceae bacterium
ACCGCGATAACCTTTATTATGAAATCAGACCCAAGCGTGAGGTTGAAAAGCAAATCATCCGCTATATCAAACAGCGCGAGGGGCAGAGTGGAATCATCTATTGCCTGAGTCGTAAGAAAGTGGAAGAAATTGCCGAACTCTTGCAAGTCAACGGCATTTCAGCCATTCCATATCATGCCGGCCTTGATGCTACAACTCGTGGCAAGCACCAAGATGCCTTCCTGATGGAAGAAGTTGATGTGGTCGTAGCCACTATTGCTTTTGGTATGGGGATTGACAAACCCGATGTGCGCTATGTCATTCACCACGACATTCCCAAATCTATAGAAAGTTATTACCAAGAAACAGGTAGGGCAGGCCGTGATGGTGGTGTTGGCGAATGTGTGGCATTTTACAGCTACAAAGACATCGAAAAGCTCGACAAATTTTTGCAAGGTAAAGCCATCACAGAGCAAGAAATTGGTCGTCAGTTGCTTCATGAAATTGTTTCTTATGCAGAAACTTCTGTGTGTCGCCGCAAATTTATTTTGCATTATTTCGGCGAAGAGTTCAATGAACAAAAATGCAATGAGCAATGTGACAACTGTCGTCACCCTCAAGAAAAAATGCAAGGCGAGACTTTCCTCAAGTTATTACTTGATGCCGTTGCTGCGCTAGACGAAACGCAAAAAGCTAAACATTACTGTGCCTTTTTATCAGGACACCTCAATGCCGATATCAAAGCCTACAAGCACGATCAACTCAAATTGTTTGGTGCAGGCAAAGATCATGACGAACACTTCTGGAATGCGGTCATACGCCAAGCTGTTGTGGGTGGTTTTCTTTACAAAGATGTTGAAACCTTCGGAACACTCAAACTCTCCGAAAAAGGTCATGCATTCAGATTACAACCTGTTCCGTTCCAAATATTTAAGCAACACGATTTCTCCAACACCGACGACGACGACAGCATCATATCCGTTAATCAAAAAGGAGCAGCCCTCGATGAGTTGCTTTACAGTCAACTTCTGGACCTCAGGAAATCAGTTGCAAAGCACGCCGGAGTACCGCCTTTTGTTGTTTTCCAAGAGCCCTCGCTCCGCGACATGTGTGTGCAGTACCCCATCACCATTCAAGAGCTAACCAATATTCAAGGAGTTGGTGTTGGGAAGGCGCAGCGCTATGGTCAAGATTTCATTGACCTTATTGCAACACATGTCGAAACACAACAAATTGAAAGACCGCTCGATTTTGTCGTTAAATCCTTGATTAATAAGTCAGGTGCTAAGGTCCAGCTCATTCAAAACATTGACCGTAAATTACCATTAGAAGATATCGCCAAATCCCAAGGTAAGTCCTTTAACGAATTACTCGAAGAGTTGGAAACCGTTGTCAATTCTGGTACCAAACTCAACATAGATTACTACCTCAACGAAGTCCTAGATTCCGATAATCAGGAAGAACTCATTGATTACTTTTTAGAAGCTGAATCGGATGATTTAGTGACTGCTTATCACGAATTTGATGGTGCCTACACCGAAGAAGAAATTCGCCTATTGCGCATTAAATTCTTGTCCGAGTACGGGAATTAGATTAAAAAGTCTGTAAAACGCTGACGATTTTTCTTAACCTCTTTACTATTTTAAGATAGCAGCCACTGAGCTTCTAGAAACACTATGGTAGTTCTCTTTTGCTTTCTCAAAAATCTGTTTGGCTAAAGCTTTGGTTTTAGGATTTTGATGCAAGGCCTCATAAATAGGCATCAGGTATTTTCTACGCCCCACTTTGACCAAGAACTCGGTGAGTGGTTTTTGAATCTCTAATGCATAAGAGGTTTGCGCCGCCAATACAAACCATTCTTTTAATACTTCGCTGTTTTGTGAAGCACTAAAATGCAAGGATTGATCGAGTTGTCTCATGCGAGCAACTGAAGTGTTCGTATTCAGATTTCGAATGAAAATCTGCCATTCTTGAATAATGCGATCTTGGTAACGAATGGTGAGGTCAATTTTTTGCTTCTTGCGCTTACCATTCTTGCGGATCCATTTGTAGCGGTACGTTGGTTTAAATGGATTGCCACCAGCATTGAATTGCTTGGCAAAACCTTTCATTTGCTCAAGTCTAGGTGCTTTTAATGCAAGACAATTTTGTGGCAAACCTTTGTCATAAATCCATTGCTTGTAATTGAAACTGATGTTTTGTGGTTTCAGCAAGTTTGCGTCGAGGTAAGCAATAAATGTTTCTGCATCAATGGTTTGAAAAGCAAAATGGGCAAAATAACCCTTCAGGAACTGATCGAGCGCTGCTCGCCCAACTTTTTGCTCTAGTGTCTTGAAAAAGAAAGCACCTTTGACGTAGGCCACATCTGAGAGCGCTAGGTCTGGGTCGCGGCCTGCAAGTTCTAGGTGTAGTTTGCTATCTTCAGGATTTTTACTTGCTGCAATTTCTTTTAGGGCGTCTTGTAGTTCGTCAAATTCAATAAGCGCCATGATATCTGCCACTTCTTTACCAGAAAGTGCTTCCATAATGCGCTGCTCAAAGTAAACAGTGGTGCCCTCGTTGAGCCAAAGATCAGACCACGAGTGGTTGGTAACCAAATTTCCGGACCAAGAATGTGCCAATTCATGAGCTAATACCGATACTAAACTTTTGTCGCCGGTAAGTAATGTAGGATTGGCAAATGTGAGCATAGGGTTTTCCATGCCACCAAATGGAAACGAGTAGGGCAAGACCAAAACGTCATAGCGTTCCCATCTGTACTTACCATAAAGTTGATTGGCTACTGACATCATTTGGGGGAGGTCTTCAAATTCTTTAGCGCAGCTGTTGAGTAATTCTTTTTCTGCGTAAACACCGCAGCCCGTTCCTAGGTCTTTAAATCCGATGTCTCCAACTGCCAAAGCGATGAGGTAGCTCGGAATGGCATAAGGCATTTCAAAATGATAGTTCCCTGTGGCATTCAAGTGCGTAGGGTTGCGTGCACTCATGAGTGCCAAAAGATCTGTCGGGACTTTTACGTCTGCACTGTAGGTCAGGCGGTTAGAAGGTGAATCTTGTAACGGAATCCAGGTGCGCGTCAGGATGGCTTGCCCTTGAGTGTAAAGGAAGGGCTTGGTTTTCGAACTGGTTAAAGTGGTGTCTAGCCAATCGAGTGCAGCAGATGCAGTAGTGGTTTGGTAATAAATATTGACATCGGTCGTTTTGGAATCGACATTGACCAACAACGCTTGACCAATAATGCTGTCTTTGTCCATGGGGCCAATGGTAAAGTCGGTTTCTTTTTCATGACCTTTCTGGCCTAGCGTGACTTTCTGGATGAGTAGTCCTTTTAAGTCAAAAATGGCGGTGTCTGCACCGTTGTTTTGCATTTGATGGCGTGCAATTCCATAGATGGTTTGAGCGTTGAAATCTACTTCAAGCTCAAGATGCAGGTGCTTGGTATGGATTTGCTTTAGGTTCGCATAACTGTGGTCGTCGTGCGGCAGGAGGCTGAGTTTTTCAGTATTGGCTTTTGGCGTTTCGGGTGCGTTGTTGCAAGCCCAAACGATTAAAAGAAGTAAGAAAAAAGGCCAGTGCTTCATCATTTGAATTGTAAATAACCGAATTTTTCTTGAGGACCAAAAATTCCGTAGGTATAAAGTCCTTTATTTTTTCGGTCATAAGCAAACGCTTTGGGTACAAGAAGCGTGTTTTCATCTTTGCGTTGGTGTCCTACCTGGCGCGTCATTAAGCCATTTTGAAGATTGATTTGAACGAAGGCGCCCACATTTCGGTTTTTGCTTAAGCTAAAGGTTTGCACTTCTTGGTCTGTAGAACTGAACTGACCAAAAGCATCGTAGTTGCTTTCAGTGTCGTTGAAAATGAAACATATACTGCTATCGCCTAAAAAACTTGCATAAGAGCTGTAGGGCCCGTAATCATTGATGCTAAATTGTATTTTTGGGATGCGTTGTTCCCAGAGGAGTTGCCCGCTTGAATCAATGCAAAAAGCAACGATGTCGTTGTAATAATAATAAGTGTAGGTGGTGCGTTGACCAGTTTGATTGTTGTAGCTGACACTCGTGTAGACATCGTATTTTTCTACTGAACCCACATAGCTACCGTTCGCAAGCGTGAAAATATCTCGAACTTCATACCGGGAGAGTTGAGGAGATTCTGAGCGTCTTTCCATTCTTCTTTCAATGCGTTGCTGTTCAGCAGCAGTATGCTCTGACAACATAATTTCTTTACTAAACGGAATGAATCCTACTGCAAGGGTGGTATCTTTTTGAAGATCAATTTGTACATTGAAATAACCATCCTGAAGATCCATCCATTCTGAGTTGCTGTAAATACCGAATAGGGTGAGGCTGTTTTGACCCTCAGAATTCATAATGAAATTGGTGATGCGTTTGCCTTCAAGCTCAAAAGTGTAGTCTTTGATTTGTGCCGCTGAAAGTTGATATACATGTAAATTTTTAAAAATCCGGCGCGTTTTAATAGTTTGATTCTCATTTATACCTAGTTCAATTACGCCTACAAAGAGTTCGCCTTCATTGGTTAGGAAATAATCTTCAATAGAACTAAGGTTAGCATCAAAAGGAAGGTTGTATTCTCCGGAGCTCAGTAATTTAAACTGTGCGTCATAAACTTGAAAACCATAGGAATCTGAGCCACTGCGTCGGCCAGGAATATTATAAAAAATGGCAAAACACGAGCGATCTGGCGCCTGAATAACTGAAAAATTAGGCAACGGGTTCGGGCTAGGGTCAATGTAGCTCAGTAATTCGGTGACTTCAATTTCATTGAATTCTGCATCGAGCTTTTTGACAAAAAGTTTCATCTCTTTTCCGGCGCGGTCTCCAATGAAGACGAAAGTCTCGTTGCCAATGAGCATGCTTTGTTGGTAATAACCGAAGCCAGCTGGGGTGACGGGTTTAACCTTTAGTTCATCTATCGGTTCGAGTTCTATGTACTTGGTGAGGATGTATTGTCCTCCACTAAACGAATTAGAGGCGTGAACCGTTTTGAAATCTTGACCATCTCCGGCCATTAATTGAATGAGCTGACCTTTTGAGCGGCTAAATTCTCCCCATTGCCAATCTGGAACTTGCGCAAAAAGCAAGCTGCAAGAGCTTAAGAAAAAAGATAGCTTCAGGTAGCGCATCGTTTAGTTGACCATTTGAATGCCCAAATAGTTCTCTGGACTGATGAGTTTAAGTTCAGATTTGAGCTCAATTGAAATTGGCAATTCTTCGATGAAAGCGTGGACACTTTCTTTGGTTACGCGCTCGTTTTTGCGGGTGAGACCTTTGAGTGCTTCGTAGGGCTTTTCAAATCCTTCTCGACGCAAAACCGTTTGAATGGCCTCTGCAACTACCGCCCAGTTGGCTTCGAGATCTTGAGCCAATTGGTTTTCGTTGAGTAAGAGTTTGTCTAGACCTTTGAGTGTCGCGCCAAAAGCGATAATGCTGTGTGCAATAGGTACGCCAACTACACGGAGAACTGTTGAGTCGGTGAGGTCGCGTTGGAGTCTTGAAACGGGTAGCTTGGCTGCCAGATGCTCGTAAAGCGCATTGGCCAAGCCGACATTTCCTTCAGAGTTTTCAAAATCAATCGGATTGACTTTGTGCGGCATGGCTGAAGAGCCAATTTCACCTGCCTTGATTTTTTGCTTGAAGTAGTCCATGGAGATGTAGGTCCACATATCGCGATCGAGGTCAAGGATGATATTATTGATGCGCTTCATGCTGTCAAAAAGAGCCGCTAGTTGGTCGTAGTGCTCGATTTGCGTAGTGGTTTGCGAACGCTCTAAGCCTAATACCTCATTGACAAAATGATTGCCAAATGCTACCCAATTAGTGTTAGGGTAAGCAACGTGGTGGGCATTGAAGTTTCCGGTTGCACCGCCAAATTTAGCCGGTAGCTTGATGGCTTTGAGTGTGCTGAGTTGTTTGTCGAGGCGCTCTGCGAATACTTGAATTTCTTTACCTAAGCGGGTAGGCGATGCAGGCTGACCATGTGTGCGTGCCAGCATCGGGATGTCTTTCCATTCAGAGGCGAAGGTGCTTAGTCTCGCAATGATTGCTTCTAGTTGAGGGATATACACTTCTTGAAGCCCTTCTTTCAAAGAAAGCGGAATTGCTGTGTTGTTGATGTCTTGGGAGGTCAGGCCAAAATGAATAAATTCAAGGTAAGCATCGAGGCCTAGCGCCTGCATTTTTTCCTTTAGGAAGTATTCTACAGCCTTGACATCGTGGTTAGTTGTTTGCTCTGTCTGCTTGATCCAGTTGGCATCTTGCTGCGAAAAGTCGGTGTAAAGTGCACGTAAAGCTGCGTATTTCTCCTTTGGGAAATCTTTGAGATTAGCGATGCCGCTTTCAGCCAAAGCGATCAGGTATTCTACCTCAACTAAGACGCGGTAGCGAATGAGGCCGAACTCTGAAAAATAAGCTTGAAGGGCAGTGGTTTTGGATTGGTAGCGACCATCTATCGGGGAGATCGCGGTTAAGGCGTTAAATTCCATATTGTATCTAAAGCACAAAGATACAATAAGCGTAAAAAATAGAAAAATGAGTTTGGCTTTTATCGTAAATTTGAAGCATGAAAGTTTCTAATGCATTCATTCGTTTTCAGTGGGTAGTTCTCGTACTCATTTTTTTAGTTGTTTTTGCCGGTAGTTTTGTTCGGATGTCTGGTTCTGGAATGGGCTGCCCAGATTGGCCTAAGTGCTTCGGGCAGTGGGTGCCACCAACAGAACTCACAGAACTTCCTGCCGATTACCAAGAGGCATATTTACTCAAGCGGCAAAAAAAAGTCCAGAAGTTTTGCAAATTTCTTGACCGCATTGGAATGGACGCCACCGCCCAAAAAATCTTAAACGACCCTGAAGTTTATAAAGAAGAAGCTTTTAATCCCAAAAAAACCTGGATAGAATACATCAATCGCTTAGCAGGCTTCTTGGCCGGAAACACCATGCTCTTGAGCTTCTTTTGGTTACTGTTGTTCTATCGCAAACGCTCTTGGTTGCTGCTTACTGGTCTCAATTTAGTCTTAATGGCCATTG
This sequence comes from Crocinitomicaceae bacterium, assembly GCA_044371695.1. GTDB lineage: Bacteria > Bacteroidota > Bacteroidia > Flavobacteriales_D > Crocinitomicaceae > UBA952. The sequence continues at coordinate 7,025 of JBILTD010000052.1, forward strand.
AGGCATGGTTTGGTTCTATTGTGGTGGCCACTAACCTCGTACCTTGGACGATCACCGTGCACCTCTTTTTAGCACTTGTCATCATTGGTTTGCAATTGTATTTTGTTCATACTTTACAAAATAAAAACAGTGATGATCTTCCAAAAGAAAAATCTTTCAAGTGGCTTACTTGGCTCATTTTGGCCATCACTTTTTATCAGATGTTCCTCGGGACTCAGGTGCGTGAGGCCATAGATGCGTTGGTCAAACAAGGCTACACCCGAGCCCAATGGATCGACCAACTGGGCCTTCCATTTTTTATACACAGAAGTTTTAGTTGGTTGGTGCTGATATTACTGACGTATTTGTTTTGGCAAAATCGCAAGAAGTGGCATTATGCACGCATCACTACCGCGTTTTACTTACTCGCTGCCGAACTCATTACGGGCGTCGCATTGGCCTATGCAGACATGCCGGGTCTCGTCCAAACCGCCCATTTGGTCTTTGCCAGCATGCTGTTTGCAGTCTTGCTCATGGTTCGTTTTGATGCCAGTGCGGTAAAGAAGGATTAAATTTCCTTCATCAACGCAAGCATTTTTTCGTAAATCCATGGACGCCAACCAAATAGGTTCCGGAGGGCAAGTTCGCGATAGAAAGTTGCTGATTGACTGCCGTTAAGGTGTATGCATGGATTATGCGACCTTGTAAATCCATGAGTTGCAGTTCTTCGCCAATCCAGGCTGCCGGTATCTGAATCAAGAGCGTTGCATCTTGCATGCTTGTTTGAACTTCAAAATACGCTTCATCCTTGATTTCAGCTTCAGGGCTGTAGGCAATTTTCCAGGTTTCGTTGAGTCTGTCATTGCCTGAAATACCCGTACTTAAAAAGAAATAATCATTGCCGCAAAAAGCAACACAGCCCTTTCGTGGTGCTGCTGAGAAAGGTAATAGCGTTTCTATTTGGAAATTATTCAGATTGATTTTTTCTAGACTATTCAAGACTTCGTCGTTGGCATTGACACCTCCAAATACAAATAAGAGTGAGTCCTTTTGGGCTGTACCCACATACATTCTAGTTCCAAGGTTTAACTGTGTAGTGATAGCAGTCCATTGATCACTCGTTGGGTCATAGCGCCAAGTATCTGTATTCCAGCCAGTCTGATTACTGGTGTTGGTTCGGCCTGCTGCGATATATCCAAAATCATTGTAACTGAAGTTCATGCCACGCCAAATACCTTCAAAAGGCAGGTTGTTGAGCTGCTCCCATTGTTGATTTCCAAAATGAAAGCACCAAACTTCATTGAGGATACCCGTTTCATTTCTTCCGCCAATCCAAAAAAGCGTTGAATCAAGGAGAAAATGTTGAGCGCCTGCACGTCCACTGCCCGGGAAGTCGGGTAGGGTATGCCAGGTATATGTTTGGAGGTCAAAGCGCCAGAATGTCTTCAGATAAGTGCCGAAGCAGTTTTCTCCGCCAAGGAGATAGCCTTGGTCTTGATAGCTAAAACTCGTGGCGTATTGGCGATCTTGCCATTCCGGAAGCGCAGGAGCGTTTGTCCAGGTGTTGTTTTGTGAATTGTAGCAGTAAAAATCTTTAGTACAGCCAAAATCGAGACCGCGTCCGGTTCCGCAAAAATGTAAATTACCGAAACTAAATACCGCGGCATCGTCTCGGGCAATACCCGGGAAATTTGGACAAGCTTGCCATGTTTGTCCGAAAGTGTGTAAAAAAATACAGCCAAATAAGATGACAATCAATAGTAGGTTAGGCCTAAATATCATGGCATCTTAACGTAATTCTTTGAATTTTAGTATTTAAAAGGAAGGAGTGCCCGTGAATTGCTTGATGGTAGGACGATGCGCAAGTGCAAAATGATAACCCAATTGCAGGTTGAATTGCTGTCCGTTGCTAAGGAGGTTTCTCTCCCATTTGGAACTCAACATGAGCGCATGTCCATTTTCAAATTGATAACCCGCTCCGAGCACATAACTGCGCCAAGCTCCTCCTAGTAATAAAGAGAAGTCTCGGTACTGATAAATAACATTGGCACTTAGTCTTTGAAATCCAAAACTGCGTTCGAAATAGATCGTGGTGATGAATTTTTGTGTGCTGTCCAAAGCAAAGCGCTGTGTAGCACCAACATTGATGCCATTAGGGCTCAAGGCCGTAAAAAAATTCCAATCTTTATAGTTGGCTTGAATTCCTAGTTGAGCGGTATAAGATTTTGTTATTTGCCCGATACCATCCATGTAGCCGCCACTTTGAAAACCTGCTGCGGCCACTCTTATGTTAAAATCACGACTAATGGCTATATCACGTCCGACACTGAGGCCTAAATCGAGATTGTATTGCCCCATATAGCTAAGGTTATGAGCACTCAGGCCCAGTTTCCATTTGCCTAAACCCAATTGGTAGCGCAGGAAATTTTGATTGAGTACATTTTTATAACCGGTGTTGAAATAAATACCTGTAGTGGCTTTCAGATCTGAACTCAGGTATCCTTTGCCGTGAATTCGGTAGTCAGGATGATAAGCTGGGTTGTTCAAAGATAAGGTGGTACTGAGTTCATTAAAAGCTTGAGCAAAAAGAAGTTGAGGAAGGAAAAAGGAAAGCGATAAGGTGAGTCTAAAGATGGGGTTCATTCGTTTCAAGTTAAAATTGGATGACAATAAATTTCTTTATAATAAGCTGCTTTCGTTATTAAACAATGCTCTTGGATAGAAAGTTACACTACACCTTTAAATAGCTTTTTACGTTACCTTTAGGTGTTGCGCAATGCGGCTTTATGCAAGAACCAAACCAAATATTACTCCAACAAGCCATCCAGGGCGAACGCAAAGCGCAGCTCGAGTTGTACAAGTTGTGTTATCCGGTTCTCATTAGTGTAGCGCGTCGCTATTACCGCAACACAGATGAGCAAATGACTGTTGTTAATAACGCTTTTGTAAAAGTCATTCAGTTTTTAGCTACCTATGAAACTGGGCGCTTTTTGAGTTGGGTCAAACGGATTATTTCCAATGAAATCATTGATGAATATCGCCGCAACAAACGCTATCATGAGCTATATCGCTTCGATGCAGCTGTTGAAGACCGCGGTTTTGATGATTACCAAACAGATGCCGTTTTCACCAATGAACAACTCCAAGACATGCTCATGCAACTCTCTGAGCCAGCACGATTGGTGTTCAATCTTTTTGCCATTGAAGGCTATGCGCACAAAGAAATTGCAGCCATGCTTGGTGTGACCGAAGAAACCTCAAAGTGGCACACCAAAATGGCCCGAAAAAAATTAAAAGAACTCATTCTTAATTATCATGAAAAAGCAGGAAGAAAAATCGTTGGATAAACTTTTTGAAGGCCTCAATGAACTTCAGCAAGAACAGCCCTCAGCAG
>JBILTD010000053.1:0-10327 GCA_044371695.1 Crocinitomicaceae bacterium
AGATGATTCAATTTTTCAACTTGCTTTTTGCGGTGTAAGGATTGAACTTGTTCATCACTCGCAAATTTGATTTGATGATTTTTCCAATCTAAATAAGCTTGAAAAATGATGTGTTTGTTCTCGCTTGTTTCCGAAAATTCTGCGGTATAACCGCAGTCAAATTCTTCGATTAATTTAGCTGCTACATCTTCTTTATCAACGAAGGCCAATACAGGCTTCTGAACAGAAATATAGTCGAAAAGTTTACCGGTAAAAACACCTTTTTGTTTACTCCTCGGATGAATGATCACGTTTGCATCTAAGGTTGCCATTTTTTCAATGGCCGCAAAATATTTTAAAGGTTCTATTAACTTCACCTTGTCAGAAATTTCTTTTGGAATTGAGAAATTTTGATGAGCCCCAACAATTTCAAATACAAAATCAAAGTCAGGTATTTCTGCGTTTAATTGCCGCAATGCTTCCATCAAAATATGAGGTTTTCTTTTTCCATAAAAGGTACCAAAATAACCCAATGTGAAAATTTGATTTGTATTATTTTGGGACTTGTCTCTCAGATAATCATGATTAAAGCCATTACGAATTTCTTCAAAAAACTTTATTTTGGACAATGACGCTTTAAAATCAGAAAGAATGGGTTCGCTAACACTTGTGAGTGCATCAGCATAGCGACCTACCTCTTGCTCAACGGATAGCAACAACTTTCTTGTTTTAGTATCTAAATATGGATTGGTTGACATTTCATCTCGCATATCGGCTATCCATGGCACATCAGGGAATTCTTTTTTAAAGTCGATTGCTACTAAATGGGCTTCGTGCGGACTAAATGAACTGATCAAACAATCGAAAGGTTTTACAGTGTGCCTGTCTTTCAGTTTGGCAAGGGTGGATTTTTGCCATTTACCAAATGGATGATTCATGAATTTTGTCAATAGGATTCTTGTCCCTACTTTAAATGTATGTAAAACAACACCGTCGCTTTGTTTGTCTTTTAGTTGCTCTGTTAATCTTCCGTTGGCACTATAATGAACCAGTGTGTTTTCATTCCATTCAATTGTTTTTTCCTCCGGATGAAAAGCAAAAACTTCAACTTCATTTGTCAAACTAAGGTATTCAGCAAATGCGAGCATGCGATTTGTAGCCACGCTTTGTTGCGGAGGAAATAATGAGGTGATTAAGGCAATCCGTTTATTTGCTGACAATTTCTTTGAGTTTTTGAATATAATTTTTCGATAAGGTCTCCGGGTTATAAGTTGACTTCACAATTGTTATCAATTCTTGATTTGGTTTCATGCCACCTTTTTCAATTTTAGAAATCAAAAATTGCATCTTTTCAATAGCTTCAGTTGTGTTTTTCGCCAAATGAGTGAAGTCTGAGGGCAAAGACCAAATGACCTCGCAGCCAAAACCTAATGCTTCAATAACAGACACAGAAAACCCATCGTGGTCAGTTAACCTTAAAAATATAGGTGTAATTTTCAAGTGCTCTTGAAATTTTTCAGGCGTTACCCAGCCCTGAAGGTGCACATTTGGGGTAGTTGGAAATTCTGAATAAGTTAAACCATACAAGTTAAATTCAATCTCTGGAAATTCTTTTGCAATTTCTGCGATTTGCTTCATTCCATAAAAAGTTTGACGGTTCTCGGCGACATAACTGATCACAGATATTTTATCATAAACGTGCTTATTTGGAACCACATTTACAGATTTAAAATGCATGTATTCTGCGGCTACCCCCAGACTCTTTACTTCTTCCATGAGCCACATTGAATCAACGAAATTATAGCCATAATCTATGTATTTTCGGTCGATTGTTCGTTTTTCAAAGCGATCCATTGCCAATAAAGCGTCGGTACCCATCCATTGCAGTATTAGTTTTTTCTTCCTTTTCAATACGAGATTGAGGCTGCCACTGTTGTCAGTTACACCATTCATTGAGATGACACAGTCACTAAATGGAAGGTATAGGTAAAATAAGAGCTGTGCCCACCTTGAATTATAGGTATCCAAAAAAATATAACTTGATGTGGTATCGTACTTTTGAAGTTGCTCTGACAAGCGCTTTGCAAATAATGGCAACCCGTTAATTAATACTCTCATTGCGCTTTTTTATCAAAGTGAAATACCAAAGGAGGGTCAAGAGGTAAAATGCTGTGAAAGCCAACCCATAAAGGAATAAAGTCTGAACAAACTGTAATTTAAAATAGATGCCAAGGAAAAATATAAAAATGGTAAAGGAGGATCCAATTAAACTAAAAATAAATGCTTGTTTTTGCTTTTGAAGTAGAATAGGTAAACCAGATATTGGAGAAATAACGAAGTATAAAAAAAGCATGGGAGAGAGGTATTGGGCGTAAACGCCTGCGATTTCCCATTTCTCACCTAGATACCATCTGAAAATTTCTGGTCCGAGTGAAATCAAAACTACTGTGAAGGGAATTGCAAATAAGACTGAAGTGCGGACTGTTTTTTTGATTATTGGGAATAGTGAAATTCCTTTGTTAATCGCTTTTCCCGCTTCGACATAAAACAGTTGTGAAACTGAACTTGAAACTAAAACTATTGGTGCTTTAATGTACTTATTCATCATCGCAAACAAACCAAGTTCAATGAGCCCAAAATAGCTCGATATCATCCAAAACAATAAAAATTGAGTTATAAAAATATCTGAAAAAGCATGAAGCGAATTGATTAATGGAAAGTCCTTATACTCCTTCAAAGTTGTTTTCAAAGAAATGAGGCCAAAATCCTTGTATTTTATTTTCCGATTAACACCAACAAGCAAAATGACAATATTGATGTATTGTGACAATAGCCAAGCTATAATCAATCCGTTGACGCCCCAGCCAATAAAACCTAACATTGCAGCCAGACCATTATTTACAATAGATTGGGAGATTTTACCTATTGATATCAAATGAAATCGTTCATGTCGTAGATTCCAATTATTGGTTAAACCTAATAAACCATAGCTAATCACAGCGAGCGGAACCAACCATAAATATTCAGGAAGTATGCTATCGTCATACAATTGCCCTATTTGATATGCAAAAAGTGGAATTAATAAACTGATTAATCCTAAACCCAAAGTAATCAAGAAGCCTGTAAAAGCAATTTCCTGTGCTTTTTTGTGTTCTTGCGGAATAGGAACTGCTAATTCTAGTCTTCCAGTGGAAACAATGCCAATGACGCCTACTATAGCCATGAAATTAGCTAGAACAGCGAATTCTTCCCTAGAAAAGGTTCGAGAAAGAATGGGAGCGATGAAAAAAGGAATTACCTGGCTTACTGTGTTGCCGGATAACATCGTTAGGAAATTACGGTAGTAAACTTTATTACTTGATGCCATCCAAATGGGGTTTATCCTTCATCGTATCTAAAAGTATCAGCAACAAAGGTAAAAATAGACAATGAATATTGAGGTAAAGAAATGCAGACGGCATCATCCAAAGAAGTGGCATAGATGCCAATAATATTCCCAATGCCACTTTTTGATTACTGTTCATCTTTCTCCAAAGTTGAAGTAATTTGGCAACAACAAGTATCAGAAATGTCAAATAGAGCCATCCAAAAATGCCAAATTGACTTATAAGCTCAATTGGAAAATTATGTGGAGAAGTATGCGTATGGACGTAGTATTTATGTTCATTGTGCTTTATCTTTCTTGCAAAACCACCGGGTCCTATACCAATTATTGGTGCTGACTTGATGAAGTCAATCCCATTCAAAATAAGATTTTTTCTTAGGTTCGCAGATCCTTTTGGATTTTGAGTATTAATAGAATCTAAATAATCCATCACTTTTTTTTGTTCGGATTTTGCTAGCGATTCTTTGGCTGTCAAAACACTGAATTGCTTATTCTTCTCTACTATAACAGACAGCCCGTTCAGTCTATAATTTGGACCATCTTTATATTTTGGACCAAAAAATAATGGGTTGGAAAATACTGTTATGAATAAGAATATAGTTACCGCAAAATAAGGGATGATTTTAACTTTAAGTGTATCTTTTTTCAAATGAGGTTTAACTATTTGGACTGTAAAAACAAGTAAGATACCTTCACTGATAAGTTTTGCAATATTTGAATCGGCGTAAATAGAGAAAACAAATATAATCAGGGCAATCAGCGACTTCAACAAATAATTTGCGCTAAACTTTTGATCAAATAGGTTCAGCAATAAAAAAACAAAGATGAGATATGTCAAATAATCATTTGGGTTTTCATGAATGAACATTGGCGCATAAAAGATATTACCAACCGGCAGATCTAATAATTCTGTGGTTTTGTATCCTGCAAAATGAATACCGGTCATGAACTCAATGATTCCGGAGAACATCAGAATAAACAGAAAACAACGCAAGCCAATAATAAGCGTATCGAGGAAAGCTTGTTGTCCAATGAATTTATAAACTCCGACAATAGTAGTTGCCAATAAAAACTGAATCAATAATGAACGAATATCAAAAAGCACTTCTGTTGACATACCAATACTATTTGCAAAGATCATTTCAAAAATGGTCCACAAGAAAAGGAAACAGATAAATAGAAATTCGAAACGGTTGAATTTTTTAATTGTCGATAAGGCAAACGGAAAGAGGACAAGAGTTAACAACAAATTAGGATAAATCGTCAAAAACCCTAGTGACAAATGAAAGAGATTGGAACCAAATGGCAGTGTTAATAGCCATAAACAAAACAAGAAATGCACATATTTGACCGCCCTCGTACTTGGGTTAAAAGTGAAAATCTTATTTGTAAATCCCATAAACAAATTTAATTAAAAACATGAATTTGCAGGTTCTTAGCAAAATAGTCCTTTCTGGATCAACACTTACTTTTCCGTTTTAATCCCCTTATTATACACCCTAACTACTTATATTTGCCAAAAAAAACGAATCATGGAAAATGTTGCTGTTATTGGCGCTGGTACAATGGGTAATGGAATCGCGCATGTCTTTGCACAATTTGGTTATCAAGTTAATCTAATCGATGTATCGGAAGCAGCTCTTGAGCGCGCTATGGCCACGATTTCCAAAAATCTGGATCGACAGGTTGCAAAAGGCGGAATCACTGAAGCTGAAAAGACGCAAACTTTAAAAAATCTCAGCACTTATTCTGTGATGGCTGAAGGTGTCAAAGGTGTAGAATTGGTGGTAGAAGCGGCTACTGAAAATGTTGATTTGAAACTCAAAATATTCAAAGAACTCGATGCTTTAACAGCGCCAGAAGTGATTTTAGCGACCAATACTTCCTCAATTTCCATCACAAAAATTGCCGCCGTTACCAATCGACCTGAAAAAGTAATCGGCATGCACTTCATGAATCCGGTACCGGTCATGAAATTGGTTGAAATCATCAGAGGATATTCTACTAGCGATGAAGTCACAAACTTGATCATGGAAACTTCTCGCAGTCTTTCTAAAGTACCTGTAGAAGTAAATGACTACCCAGGTTTTGTAGCCAATCGCATCTTAATGCCGATGATCAACGAAGCCATATACACTTTATTTGAGGGTGTGGCAGGTGTCGAAGAAATTGATACGGTCATGAAATTAGGAATGGCGCATCCGATGGGCCCACTTCAATTAGCAGATTTTATTGGTCTAGATGTTTGTTTAGCTATCCTTGAAGTCTTGCACGATGGTTTCGGAAATCCGAAATATGCACCGTGCCCGTTACTTGTAAATATGGTCATGGCCGGCAAAAAGGGTGTTAAGAGTGGGGAAGGTTTCTATTCTTGGACCCACGGCACCAAAGATTTAGTCGTTGCAGCCAATTTCAAGAAGTAAATCTTGTGTTTGTTGTTTGATGTAATACATCGTTACTTTATCAATGTAAAGTATCGGCCTGATTGACGTCAGGCAAAGATCACTTTATTAAAAAATCCTTTAATTTCTCAAGTACTTTTTGATCTATCGGAAAATTAAGCTCATCTTTTTGTAGCTCATGGATGGCTTTCCATCTTTGTAATTCTTGCTCTTGCTCAAAGGGGATGGTGTAGCCTTCTTCTTGAAGCTGAACTGCTGCTTTTTGGATATTCACAATATAATAGAAAGCAACCAGATTGCTTTGGTCAAAAGCAGAGGCCTGATGAAATTCATTGAAATAAAAGAAGTCAGCGCAAGAAATTTCTAAATGGAGTTCTTCTTGCAGTTCTCTGAATAAAGCTTCTTGAATTCCTTCACCATGTTCAACGCCACCACCCGGAAATTTGGTAAAAAATTTTCCAAAGCGATATTCATCGGAGAGTAAAATCTCCTGCTTTTCGTTGATGAGTAGGGCGTAAACCCTTAGATTGAATTTACTCAAGTCTAGAACTACCGAATGTACTTAAAATTGAGGCCAGGATAAACAGCGGCGTCTTCTAATTCTTCTTCGATGCGCAATAATTGGTTGTATTTCGACATGCGGTCAGAACGTGAAGCAGAACCGGTCTTGATTTGACCACAGTTCAGGGCTACAGCAAGATCAGCAATGGTGTTGTCTTCGGTTTCACCGCTGCGGTGACTCATGACAGAAGTATAGCCATTGCGTGTGGCAAGATTGACGGCTTCAATGGTTTCTGTTAAAGTACCAATTTGATTGACTTTGACTAGAATTGAATTGGCAATGCCTTTAGAGATTCCTTGCTGCAATCTTTTGGTATTGGTTACAAATAAGTCGTCTCCAACTAGTTGCACTTTTGAACCTAGTTTTTCTGTTGCGAGTTTCCAGCCGTCCCAGTCATCTTCGGCTAAACCATCTTCAATAGAGATGATCGGGTATTTTTCACACCAGCTCGCCCAAAAATCTACCATTTCAGCAGAAGAGCGCTCTTCGCCAGTAGATTCAAAGATGTATTTGCCTTTTTCAGCGTTATAGAATTCAGAAGAAGCAGCGTCTAATGCGATGTACATATCTACACCAGGTTTAAAGCCTGCTTTTTCAATGGCTTCCATCACGACTTGAATGGCTTCTTCATTAGAGCCAAGACTTGGCGCAAAACCACCTTCGTCACCTACATTGGTTGACATTCCTTTAGCTTTCAGGACCGCTTTGAGGTGATGAAAAACTTCTGTTCCCCAGCGCAATCCTTCCGAAAAACTTTTGGCACCAAATGGCATGACCATAAATTCTTGAATATCGATGAGGTTATCGGCATGAGAACCACCATTTAAAATATTCATCATGGGAACAGGCATAGTAACTGCACCAACTCCTCCAATGTATTGATATAAACTCAAGCCTGCTTCTTGTGCTGCCGCTTTAGCCACTGCTAATGAAGTACCTAAAATAGCGTTTGCACCAAGATTTGATTTGTTTTCAGTACCATCGAGTTCGAGTAGGAGGTAATCAATTTTCTTTTGTTCGAAAACATCCATGCCAACTAATGCTTCTTCAATGACGGTATTGACGTGTTGAACAGCTTTAAGCACTCCTTTGCCCATATAGATAGACTTATCGTTGTCTCTGAGTTCTACGGCTTCATGTACACCCGTTGAGGCACCAGAAGGCACAGCTGCGCGTCCGAGAATGCCATTTTCGGTGATGACATCTACTTCAATGGTAGGATTTCCGCGAGAATCAAGAATTTGACGGGCAAAAATAGAGGCAATTAAACTCATGATTAAGATTTATATTGGTTCATGTTATGAATGAATTCATCAAAGAGGTAACGAGAATCGTGCGGGCCAGCAGAGGCCTCAGGGTGGTACTGTACAGAGAAAACCGGCTTGTTCTTAACGCGAATACCGGCAATAGTTTTATCATTGAGGTGAACGTGTGTTACTTCAATTTGCTCATTGGCGGCTACTGAATCTTTGGAGATGACAAAGCCATGGTTTTGTGAGGTGATTTCACCCTTTCCAGTTTTTAAATTGAGAATAGGGTGGTTGATGCCACGGTGCCCGTTGAACATTTTTTCTGTGCGCAGCCCTTGACTTAAACCTAAAATCTGATGCCCAAGACAAATGCCAAACACCGGTCGCCCATCGGCAACAATGTCTTTAACAAGTTCAATGCTTGCTTGCATTACGGATGGATCACCAGGGCCATTAGAAAGCATGTAGCCATCAGGTTGAAAAGCATCGAGTTCTGCTTTTGTGGCATGCATTGGGAATACTTTGACATGACAACCGCGTTCAACTAAACAACGGACAATATTTTTTTTGACACCAAAATCAATGAGTGAAACTTTGAGTTTAGGTTCGTCTGGGCAAACTTCAAAAGCTTCTTGTGTAGTGACGCGTGAAGAAAGTTCAAGGCCATCCATAGAAGGAACTTCTTTCAGTCTGGCTTTGAGTTGCTCGACATCGAGAATTTCAGAGGAAATAATGGCATTCATCGCACCTTTGTTGCGGATATGACGCACCAAGGCTCTGGTATCAATGTCAGAAATACCTACAGTTTGATTTTGCTCCATTAAGTTTTGGAGTGAATCGGCAGCAGCGGCTCTAGAAAAGCCATTTGAAAACTTCTTGGTAATTAGACCTGCAATTTTAATGGAGTCTGATTCGATTTCCTCGGCGTGGATACCGTAGTTTCCAATATGTGCGGTGGTCATGATGAGGATTTGACCGAGGTAGGAGGGGTCTGTGAAGACTTCTTGGTAGCCGGTCATTCCGGTGTTAAAGGCAATTTCTCCTCCTGTTGTCCCTATTTTACCAATTGCGATTCCTTTGAATAAAGTTCCGTCTTCAAGTAGTAGTAAGGCTGGTTGATTTTGCTGCATCTAAAAATTTTCTTCAAAATTACGGACTTTGCTAAAAACGGAAACCCTTAAAAACAAAAAAGGCGGACATTGTCCGCCTTTTTTATCAACAAATTGTTGAATTATTCTTCAGTTTTTTCTTCTTGAGCTTCAGAAGCATCTTCTGTAGTGTCAGCAGCAGGTGTTTCTTCTGCAGCTTCTGCTACTGGAGCCTCTTCAACAACTTCAGGAGTAGCTTCTTCAACTACTTCAGCAGCTGTTTCTTCAACAACCTCTGCAGCTGGAGTTTCTTCAACTACTTCAGCAACTGGTGTCTCTTCAACTACTTCTGTAGTTTCAGCTACTGTTGCAACTGTTTCTTCAGCTTTCTTACCACCACGACGTGAACGACGCGTTGTTTTCTTGCTTCCGTTGTTGTAAAGTTCGTTGAAATCTACAAGCTCGATCATACACATTTCAGCGTTGTCACCTAAACGGTAACCTGTGCGGATGATGCGTGTGTAACCACCTTCACGGTTCGCAATTTTCGGTGCAACTTCTCTGAATAGTTCAGTAACAGCCTCTTTGCTTTGAAGGTAAGAGAATACAACACGACGTGAGTGTGTAGAATCTGATTTTGCTTTTGTTAAAATTGGCTCTACAAATACGCGCAAAGTTTTAGCTTTTGCAATTGTAGTTGTAATGCGCTTATGCTCGATTAAAGAACAAGCCATATTGGTAAGCATCGCTTTGCGGTGGCCAGTCTTTTTTCCTAAATGGTTGATTTTATTTCCGTGTCTCATGACTTAATTCTTAATCTCTGTCTAGTTTATATTTAGCGACATTCATTCCGAAAGTCAATCCTTTGCTATCAACGAGGTCTTCAAGCTCAGTTAATGACTTCTTACCAAAGTTTCTGAATTTCAATAAGTCAGATTTGGCGTAAGAAACGAGATCACCAAGTGTTTCTACGTCTGCAGCTTTCAAGCAATTGAGGGCACGAACTGAAAGGTCCATGTCTACCAATTTAGTTTTGAGCAGTTGACGCATGTGCAATGATGTTTCATCAAATTCTTCTGATTCAGCTTTGATTTCGCTATCAAGAGTGATGCGCTCATCAGAGAATAACATAAAGTGATGAATCAAAATTTTAGCTGCTTCTTTAAGCGCTTCTTTCGGATGAATTGAACCGTCAGTTTTGATGTTGAAAACCAATTTTTCGTAGTCGGTTTTCTGCTCAACGCGGTAGTTCTCGATCGTGTACTGAACGTTTACAATAGGAGTAAAGATCGAGTCAATAAAGATGGTACCGAAAGCTGCATTAGCAGTTTTGTTTTCTTCAGCTGGAACGTATCCACGACCTTTAACAATCGTAAGTTCCATTTCAAACTTCACAGAAGACTCCATGTTGCAAATCACTAACTCTGGGTTGAGTACTTGGAATGCACTTGTGAATTTTCCGAGATCACCAGCAGTAAGTTGCTGTTGACCGCTTACAGAAATAATCACAGTTTCTGAGTCTGTACCTTCAATTTGACGCTTGAAACGAACTTGCTTAAGGTTCAAGACGATCTCAGTAACGTCTTCTACAACACCTTTAAGTGTTGTGAATTCATGGTCTGCACCATGGATTTTGATAGACGAAATTGCGAAACCTTCTA
>JBILTD010000201.1:0-3317 GCA_044371695.1 Crocinitomicaceae bacterium
TTGCCTGGATGCATCTGCGCTCCTGCTCCTCTTGGAAAAGGCCAAACTACTTTTTCAGAATTGGTTTGAAATTTGGCCCAGACTAGACCTAGATACCGAGCAACCAATTAAGCTCTCTCAAATTCTTGATGCACAAGCGCTCTATACTGAACTACAAGAATTGGTGCAAGGCGCACCGCACATAAAAGGAATAGACCTAGCTCAATTCAAGCTTCTACTTGCATCAAAGCCTTTGCTATTACATGAAATATTGCGGATAAAAGCTACCCGAGAAAAACTATTGTCTTAGACATCCATTAAAGATCACCACCGCCTTCAAAGCCTGAATTTTTGGCTTTATTAGAGATTTCTAGTTTTCCGAATTTATAGCTCGCAGATACATAAACCCTGCGCGTGAGCCACTTGAACTCTCCTACTTGCTGCACTCCGGGGCGGTCCACTAAAAAGTAAAACCCTTGGCGATTAAAAACATCTGTAACGCGCGTTCCGAGTGTCCATTTACCATTAGCTAATTTCTTTTCAAAAGCGATATCTACTGGCCCCTGTCTTTGAGCAATACCTTGCACTGTGACCCTTGGACCATTGTAATTGACACTTAATTGAAGTGTTGCTGTCTTTTTCCAGAACTCATATGAGGTATTCCACTTTAAGTTGTGGTTAAAACCTTGGCGGTTTGGCAACGAGGCCTGATTGGTGATGTACCACGTGTAATTCGAATTGTATGAAAGCGTACTTCTGAGCGCCGTAATTGGTTTGAACATGAACACCGCCTCAAAACCGAGTGCTTTGGTTTCGGCGATATTCATAAAGGTAACTGCACTGGTTCCGTTTTCATAAAATTCTTTCACGCGTGAAATAACGCCCGTTGAGTTGCGGTAATAAAGCGAAGAGGTAACCGTGAGTTTTTTTCTTTCCAAAGAATAAGCGAGGTCAAAAGAATGAATGAACTCAGGCTTCAAGAACGGATTACCTTGTCTGAGGTTGTAAGGATCAGAATAATTGGTAAACGGATTAAGCTCATCGGCTGCAGCGCGTTTGATGCGTCTGGAATAGCTAAAGCTCAGTTCTGATTTAGGTTTGAGCTCATAACGCAGGTGCCCTGAAGGAAAGAAATTAAAGTAGTCATTGACAATGCGGATAGAGTCGGAAATTAAATTTGGAATCTGATATGCCTGCTCTACCCTCAGACCACCTTGAATCTTGAAACGATTGAACTGCTTACCAACAACGCCATAAGCACTAAAAATCTGCTCTTTGTAGCCGTATAAAAAATTGGCGAGTGTGTCTTCGATAAAAAGTTGTGAAATGGTATCTCTGGACTCTGAATATGTATCGACAAGCTGATTGCGGAGAATGGCCTTTAAACCAGCCTCAGTGCGAATGCCGAGATCAGGAAATAAATAAGTGAGGTCAGCTTGTGCGGTAGTGATCAGGTTTTTGTCAATGTTAAATAGCTGCTGTTCAATTTTGGCCTGATTTAAGGCAACGGTGTCAGGGGTATAATAGGTGTTTGCGTAGTATCCTTGGGTGTGCTCCTCTCCGATTGACTGGTTGGCATCGAGCATGAGGTTACCGCGGTTATCTTTGAAGTCATGTTTGAAATTGAAACTAAAATCATAGTTGGTGCGGTTGGAAGGGTCGTATGAATATCGGCTCCAGAGGTCGATTACCTGCCCGTTGGTGTCAAGCTGCCCATTCCAGAGTTCACCAGTGCGGTCTCTTTGCCCCGTAGCACCGGTGAAAATAAAGCCCATGGTGTTTCTTTGATTGAGGTTGATGTCGGTACCCACTCTGAAAGTTTGGCCCGCATCGAGGTCTGAACCAACGCGGTTCTGATCCAAAATAAAAACATTGCTACCTTCTCCTTGAATGATGTCGTTATAGTTGTTGCGAAAACCCTCCAGATAACGAGCGTTGTATGTACCAAAGACATTGATATTGCCATTGCGGTAACTCAAAGACAAATTTCCTTCGCCAAAATTTCCAGTACGGAGGTCACCGGAAGCCAAATTGGTAGAAAGCATCCCATTGAACCCTAGAAGTTTATTTTTCTTTAAGACAATATTGATAATACCTGAAGTGCCGTCTGGGTCGTATTTGGCCGAAGGATTGGTCACGACTTCAATGCGCTCAATGGAATTGGCTGGTAAGGCATCGAGCAAGGTTTTACCATTTCCGCCACTCAAAGAGCTTGGTCTGCCATCGATAAGGATGGTTACTCCTCCTTGGCCGCGTAAAAGTACACCACCTTCTTGATCAACCTCTACGGAAGGTAAGCGGTTCAAGATATCATTAGCGGTTCCGCCATTGACATTGAGGTCTTCGGCGACGTTATACACTTTTTTATCAATGCCTGCTTCCATGACATCTTTGGAGCCCTTCACGACGATATCTTTGACATCTTGTGTTTTTACTTTTTGCAAGCGGATGGCTCCGAGGTGTAAATTGCTTTGATTGATATTGAGTTGGACTCCAGAAAGTACTTCCGTTTCGTAAGTTGCTAAACTGAGTTTGAGGTAGTAAGTACCCGGAGCAATTGTTAGTTCAAATTTTCCATCAGCCTTCGAGATGGTGGCAGCCACAAAAGAAGAATCTGAAGGTTTGAAGGCCTTGACAGATACGTATTCTAAGGGCTTGGATTCTTCGATAGAGATGATTTTTCCTGTAATTGAGCTGAGTCCCTGCGCAAAAAACTGTGGTGCATAAAGCAGAATCAAAAAGAAAAAGGACAGCTTTTTAAGGAGGGACAATCTAAACATGGGGCAAAAATACGCATTAAGTTTCCCAAAATCACTTATATTTGCGTTTCAAAATTGAAACTATGATTGATCAATTGAGCTTCGACGACCTCAAAAACAAGTTTAACCAAAACAAAAATTTCAAAATTGGAACTTATGTTGTAGGTGGATTACTTGTAGCTATTATTTTATATTTCTCTTACCGCCAATTCATTTGGGGCCCAGCCAACGAGAAATCTAATGACGGTTGGTGGGTAGCACTCAACTACATTTCGAAAGATTCAACAGACCAAGCTATTCGCGTGCTTGAGCCTTTCGTTAAAAACAACGATGGCAAAACTGGTGGTGAAATTGGTCAGTACCTTCTTGGTAAACAATACATGAAAAAAGGGAACTATGTAGCTGCCCTAAAAATGTTAGAAGACGTCAACCTTAACGACACTTACGTTTCAACAATGTCTCTTGGACTTCAGGCCGATTGTCATTCACAAATGAAGCACTACGATCAAGCGCTTGAGCTTTACGTATCAGCTGCTAACAAAGAAGAAAACGAGTTTACTACACCAATGTATCTTTTCA
>JBILTD010000202.1:0-3303 GCA_044371695.1 Crocinitomicaceae bacterium
AAATTGAGCCGGCTCAATAAATTCTGCAACAGGCAAATGTTTCGGAGTTGGTTGTAAATATTGGCCCAAGGTTAGGATATCTACGTTGACTGAACGCAAATCTTGCATTGTTTCAATGACCTCCTCAGGCGTTTCTCCGAGACCAAGCATTACACCTGATTTGGTGCGCATACCTCCTTTTTTGAGTCGAAACAAAAGTTCCAAACTACGGTCATATTTAGCTTGAATACGCACTTGCTTAGTGAGCCTACGAACGGTTTCAAGATTATGAGAAACAATTTCTGGAGCTGCATTGATTAAAACCTGTAAGTTTTCCCAATTGCCAGCGAAATCCGGAATAAGCGTTTCTAGTGTGGTGCCCGGGCTCTGCTGACGTATAGCACGAATGGTTTGTGCCCAAATTTCAGAACCGCCATCTTTGAGGTCATCTCGGTCTACAGAAGTAATAACGGCATGTTTTACACCCATAATTTTGACCGAATTCGCCACTTTACCTGGCTCGTAAATATCGACTGCATCTGGCTTACCAGTTTGCACACCACAAAAACCACAAGAGCGGGTACAAATATTTCCTAAGATCATGAAGGTTGCTGTACCCTCGCCCCAGCATTCTCCCATGTTTGGGCAACTGCCTGATTCGCAAATGGTGTGCAGATTGTGTTGATCAACCAAGCCGCGAACTTTTCTGTAATTCTCACCAGTTGGTAACTTTACACGTAACCACTTCGGTTTTTTAATTCTTGTGCTTTCTTCCATTTTTAGAGTCCGATTTCCTTAAGTTGCTTCAAAAGTGCAGTCCTGTGAATAACAAGTTCATTTAGTTTTTGTGCGTCCAAAGCTGATGATTTTTTTTGTGCAGCAACGGCCGTGATAAAACGGTGAAAGCCATGTGCAACTATGTTTAACGCAACAAAATAACTTATCCAAACTAGCCAATTCAAATCTATAAAACACGAAGCGATTACAAGTAATATTAAATTCCAAACAGGCAAAAGCACTAAAAGCATTCCCATTTTAGCACCGGACCAAAAAACACTTCTTTTAAATGTCTTTTCTACAAAGCGTTTAACAAATAAATATGGCAAAGCAACGTGAATTAGCCCTAATAAAAACATTGGAAACCCAGCTATTAATTGAAGCGTATTTTTTCGTCGCCAAGATGGATCTATGGTAAAATTGTAAACAGCATCTTCAGTAAGTTTTAGACGATCCAGTGCTAAAAAATAAGCATTCACAGACGCTTTGAGCTCCTCCCAATTTGAGGATAGCGCCAAGCTTCCTTCATTTAGTTTTTTGGCAAGTGCTTGTGAATATGACCAACGCTCTTCTAGACTAAATTGCGGATCATAACAATTTACACTCATTCCTTTACGGGTTAGCATCATGATGCGCTCGTGTAAGATCACATCTTCATCTGATTGTACATGCGTGATTTGTGCCTGCATGCGTGCTTCGAGTTCTCGATTGAGCTCTGTGATGACTTTGCTAGGATTTTCAAGATAAGCCTCCTTGTAGTCGTTTAAAACAAGAGGCTCAGCGCCTGCAATCAAGATATCGCTGCGCAAAATACCCGGATTTGTATAGTTGATTCCGAGGCCTTGAACTTTGATTTCTACAGACCAGTCTAGGGTTTCTAACGCTGTAAAACCAATGCGGATAGCACCCTTTTTGATAGGTTTTAACCTCCTCTCAAAAATATCATCTGTTATTCCCTCTCCAAAAACCAACAAATTTCTGTTTCGAGCTAATGCTTGTGTGGCCTTTTTAAATACTTTTTGATTTTTCTCTTGTGAATTACCACCATCTTGTTGGCGATAAATGGGTAGCATATGCGCCAACCAAAAAAGTGGCTTTGTGAATTTGTTGAAAACATCTGAACGCGTCATGAAATAAATAACAGGTTTGCGTAGTCTGGCAATGACTATAGGATCTAGAAAAGCAGACGGATGGTTGCTGACAAAAATAGTGCGTCCGAATCGGGTTTTGCTTGGTCGGACCTGCTCCACTCTTCTGAAAAACAAGCGGAAAGCAAACCCTAAGCCCAACCAAAAAATAAAATACAAAGGCCTCATGCTGCGAAATTACCAATTTTAGATAATTTTGGCTCAAATTCTTGACATGAAGCGCATCGGCCTATTTTGCGGCGGTTTTTCCTCCGAGTTTGACATCTCTTTAAAAAGTGCAAAAACGATTAGCGCTCATTTTCCAAAAAATTTGGACTGCGTTTTAATCATTGTTAAAAAGGACGGCTGGGAGGTGCAAACTGAAAATGGAACGGTTTTGTATGACCTCAATTCAGCAAGTTATACTGCTAACGGCCATGCGGAAAGAATCGACGCAGCACTAATTTACACACACGGTGATCCAGGAGAAAATGGCAAAATTCAAGCATACCTAGACATGATGGGAATTCCTTATCTGAATTCTGGTGTACTTGCTTCTGCCCTTTCTTTTGATAAATGGTATTGCAATCAATTCTTGAAAGGATTTGGTTTTCAAGTAGCCAAATCTGTCATTTTAACAGAACAAGCACAAGCCTCCAATCAAGCGCTCACCGAAGAATTAGGCCTACCCATTTTTGTCAAACCTGCTGATTCGGGTTCAAGTTATGGTATTTCAAAAGTGAAAACAGCAGCAGAACTCATGCCGGCACTTGAGCTTGCTTTCAAAGAAGGAAAACGCGTAGTGCTCGAGTCTTTTTTAAATGGAACGGAAGTCACTTGTGGTGTTTATCGCAGCAGTAATGGATTAATGGCTTTACCGCTTACCGAGATAGTCTCTGAAACCGAATTCTTTGACTACGAAGCGAAGTACAGTGGAAAATCACAAGAAATTACCCCGGCCCGAATTGATGATGCACTGCGTGAAAAAGTTCAAGACACCGCCAAAAGAATTTATGACCTATTGGGCTTAAAAGCCATTGCTCGCATCGACTTCATGTTAGTTGGACAAGAACCTTTCGTCATAGAAGTCAATACCACACCAGGTTTTTCTCCTGCAAGCATTGTTCCGCAGATGTTGGCGGCTGCAGGCATCAGTATTACAGATTTTTGGCAAGAAATTATTCAGGTTGAGCTGAAGAGCTAACTAATGCATTTAGCAAGGGCTCCATTTTTTTACTAAGTGCTGAGCCGCTTAAACTAGGCGCATTTGCAATAACAGCAAATGCTATTTGCTGGCCGTCTAGTGTTTTTATGTAGCCCGAATAAGCCTTAATACCTTTTAGACTTCCACTTTTTGCATGTATTTTCCCTGATCCTATTTGCCCTGCACAGAGCGATTTTACAGTCCCACTTTCTCCGG
>JBILTD010000203.1:0-3287 GCA_044371695.1 Crocinitomicaceae bacterium
AATAGATAACAACGTTCCCATTTTGATTACAAATGGGTGAAGTGTTCACCGTAGGTTGATTATTGTTGTAAAGAAGAAACCATTGATGTGTCATGCCAGATGGAGGAACTCCCGCAGATCCTGAAGAGGACGGAAACAAGCAATGAGAATTGACGCTTGTCCCAAATTGCTGAGGCACCCATGACCCTCCGTTATTTACCTGGATATTTTGGAAATTTGTTGCAGCGTTTCCAGCACCTATTCGTATGCCAATTTCGACGGTGCTTTGAGCCGTATTTACTGAGGAAAAATCGCCATAAACAAAATCAATTTTGGGCAAAATCCAAGAGGTAAAATACAGTTGAGCCTGAAACGAAAACGACTCACCTTGCATGCCAATGCGTCTAACGTTCTTCCATTGAATGATGATGCTTATTGGCGCATTATTAAAACCATTCAAAATTATTTGATAACTTATTCTTGCGTTGCTATTGGCACTCTCTAAATTGCATGCAAATGGGGCAACTACTGGTGTTCCGGGTGGCTGAGAAATGGGGTTGTAATTCGTAGAACTTACAGCTTGACCTAATGTGAGAAAACCGTTGGTACTAACAAAAAGCGTGTTGTAAGCCTGACCGCCTATAGTAAAAGGAACAATCGGAATAGCACTGGAAACTTGATCATCAAAATTTTGAGTAAAAAGTGGAATGTCATTCGTTAAACTATTGTACACATTGAGTTGCTGACTCGTATACTGAAACTCAAGTTGTTGAGCCCAACAGAATCCACGCAGCAAAAATAAAATTGACAATAACGTTGTTTTCACGCCACAAATTTTTGTTTTCTAACAAATAAATCAAACGATTGTTCATTGCAATGGTTGCTTGACAACAGTATAACACTTTGAAAGTCAGCAGTAATATCCTTCACTTTGTTGCGGAATTGTACAAAAATATGAACAACCCACTGTCTAGATCGGTGACTTTTCAACTATCCTTTTCACCTTCATCACCGAATCTCGTCTAAGATAAACCTCATCAAACCTTTTCTCATAATCCTTGATTTCTGTTTTCATCCATCGATCCCAGTAGGTAAAATACAAACCGTAATTGCCTTTAAAAAGTTCGTGGTGCATATTATGATGAGTGGAAGTTGTTTTCAGTTTTAACAGGGGAATTCTGAACCATTTTTGCATATAGATCTCATAGCCTAAATGAGCCACAACATTATTGATTAAATCCAAGGTTTGCCAAAGAAACAACATGGGCCAATAAATTGGAATCAGCATTGGCAGAACGAGGAATGGAAGAAATTCAATAAGGTTCTCGAAAGGATGGAAAGAAAAAATAGTTAGCGGAGATGGATCTGTGCTTTTATGATGTGTTTTATGAACCCAGCGGTATACTTTCGGATGATGCATGAATCGGTGAGTCCAATAGAAATAGGCATCGTAGAAGGTGATAAGAAAAAATATTTGAGTGATACCCCAAAATGTACCGAATGCATGAATATCTGAATATAGCTTCATGTATCCCCATTTATCAAGTACGGTTATAGATGCTGTGAGAAGTCCAGCAAGTAGAATGGACCCTAATGAAAAAAGAATGTCGTGCCTAAAAAAGTGTCCTCTACTTTCGTTCCGGGGTTGTATTCTCCGCCAGCGCCATACTTTTTTTAAGGAAATCCAAACAACAGCAAAAACAGCAATGCCAAAAAACAGGTATAAACCCAAATTGAAAAAGGATTCTTGTAGTGCAGTAACAAAGAAATCTTCAGTGGTTGTCATGTAAACAAATGTGATACAAACATAAGGAAATATCAAATTTCTAACTTCTTGGAAGGGTATGAATTGGTGGTAGAATTATTGATGTATATGAATAGGCGAGATAAATAGATTTTAGCTCTAATTTCTGTACAATGCAAATTTTCATGCAATAGTTTATTCGACTTTGCAAATTGGATTACACTTAACTTCAAAATTCACAGAATTGGCTATGTAACATATTTAATATGCTATCGCCATTCAGTTTATACTTCTTCAATTATTGAATTTCCTTGTGAATAATCACCAGAGGTCCATTCCCAATTTTCGTGAAGTCGAATTTTGCCATTTTCAAGAATTTCTGGCGTTGAAATACAAATACCTGTCATCAATTCGTCTTGGTCATTTACTTGGTGATAACGCATTTCTATTTTTCCTGATGCATCAACCAAACCAATGAGATGACCATGTTTTATCTTTCCGCCTGAATATTCTGAAGTAAGGATATTTCCAACTTGCTTATAATGAAACAGTGTTTCACTTGAGGTCTCACCGTTTTCGGTATTACTAATCGGTCTGAATTTTTTGTTGTTGTAATTCATAGTTTTGATTTTCTAAAACATCCGCTAACTCGACTGTTTACGAAACAGACCGATATCTTCATAGTTTCCTACCATTTGATACTTATGCTTGCGATTTTCATAATTGAGCAAAACTTCGATTTTAACATCGGTTTTGTGCTGAATTAACCTTGATAATGCGCCGTCTTTTGGGCCATGAAAAACGACTTCTCGTCCGTAATCTAGGGACAGATCTATTTGAGCTGAAGCGCTCCTCATTTGAATGATTTGATTTTCTGGACTAACATTACTATTGGATACCGAGAAATTTTTTAACTCCCGCAGTTCGATTTGCTGACCATCTAAACACAAATAACCTACATGTTTGATATAGGTTTTGCCGAGCCATACAATTTTGGCCTTTGAGAAGAGTAGACTTCTTGCCGGATTGTTGGGATCAACGGCATGAATCCAAAAATAGCTTTCCGGAAAGGTAGTTCCCCAGTTTTTCTCAAGATAACCCATTGCATTATTCAAAGTATAGTAAACACCGTTGTGTTGTATTTCGCCAGAAACGTTTTGTGCTGTAGTCAAAACGGAATGGTAACATGGAAGATTTGGAATAAAGTACGCGTAACCCATCGAATTTTTAAATGTTCGAGAGGGCTGCGAATTCTTGAAGTTCAGGTCAATCCTTAGTCCATTTATATCGATGCGTATCAACTCTGTGGTCATTAGGTTTTTCCCCATGCGGAAAATGTGTTGTTCAATATCGCAGGAAACTTCATTTTTAGGAAAATAAGCAATCTCGGGTTCTTGATTAGGAATGAGCACTTGCAAGAACCCGAAATGATCATCTAAATTCTGTGTCGCATATCCGTAGATAAGAATAAATGACGCATTATGCTCTTTCGAATATACCTTCTGAAACCAACCCTCAAAATACTTGTTGCGTTCAAAATTACCCCGAATGCTATTTGGTTTGT
>JBILTD010000054.1:0-10180 GCA_044371695.1 Crocinitomicaceae bacterium
CATAACTTGCGCGCTGTTGATTTTAGTAAAATCAATGAAGTTGGCTATGGGTACGAATGGGCACACGAAGCGAGGGCTTTTGTCAATCAGGCAATCAGAACTGGAAATTTCAAAGCACTCTTGAATTTGGAATCGGCGCCAATCGCCATGAAAATGGCTATCCCTACCCCTGATCATTACATCCCTCTACTCTATGTTCTTGGTCTAAAAAATGAAAAGGAAGAACTCAGCTTTTTCAATGACAAGCTCTTGGCCGGAAGTTTGAGCATGACTTCTCTACAGATTGGCTAGATTTTCCTAAAAATAAACTTCTTGGTCGGGTCGGATGTTCTATCTTTGTATCTGAAATAAAAAGCATATGTCACAAAGAAATTGGCAATCCATCAAATCCTATGAAGATATCAAATTTGAGTTCTTCGAAGGAATCGGAAAAATTACCATAAACAGACCAAAAGTTTACAACGCATTTAGACCTGAGACTAACTTTGAAATGCTAGACGCCATGGCTATTTGCCGCGAGCGTCCGGACATCAATGTGGTTGTCTTGACCGGTGAAGGCGACAAAGCCTTTTGTTCAGGGGGCGATCAAAACGTAAAAGGTGTCGGGGGTTATATTTCAGAAAATGGCGTTCCAAGACTCAATGTACTCGATTTACACAAAGCCATTCGCTCTTTGCCTAAGCCAGTGATTGCCATGGTCAATGGTTATGCCATTGGTGGAGGCCACGTTTTGCACGTTGTCTGCGACCTCACGATTGCTTCAGAAAATGCGCGCTTTGGCCAAACAGGCCCGAAAGTGGGTAGCTTCGATGGCGGATTTGGTTCGTCATATTTGGCTCGCCATGTAGGTCAAAAGAAAGCCCGTGAGATTTGGTTCTTGTGTAATCAATATACTGCTGAAGAAGCCGAAAAGATGGGCATGGTCAATAAAGTTGTTCCGCTTGCCGACCTCGAAGATACAGTTGTAGAATGGTCAAAAATCATCATGAAAAGAAGCCCTTTGGCCATCCGCATGATCAAAAGAGCCATGAACGCTGAACTCGATGGTCAACACGGTCTAATGGAGCTAGCTGGTGACGCCACCCTACTCTATTACCTGACTGAAGAAGCGCAAGAGGGCAAACACGCCTTTTTAGAAAAAAGAGATCCTAATTTCCAACAATATCCAAAATTCCCTTAATGTCTATATCAGCTTTAGAACCTCAAGCACTTTGGCAACATTTCGCCGCACTCAACGCAGTACCGCGCCCCTCTAAAAAAGAAGCGCGTGTCATTGCCTTCATGAAAGCCTTTGGCGAAGGCCTTGGTCTTGAAACACTCGTTGACAAAGCCGGAAACGTCATTATTAAAAAACCTGCCACGGCTGGCATGGAAAGTCGCCAAACAGTGATTTTGCAGTCACACCTAGACATGGTGCACCAAAAAAATGCCAGTACAGTTTTTGATTTTGAGCAGCAAGGCATTGAGATGTTCATTGATGCTGATTG
This sequence comes from Crocinitomicaceae bacterium, assembly GCA_044371695.1. Lineage (GTDB taxonomy): Bacteria > Bacteroidota > Bacteroidia > Flavobacteriales_D > Crocinitomicaceae > UBA952. The sequence goes on from JBILTD010000054.1 coordinate 1,488, forward strand.
GGTAAAAGCCAAAGGAACCACCTTAGGTGCTGACAACGGTATTGGCGTAGCTGCTATCATGGCCGTTCTTTCAAGCACAACAATTGCCCACCCAGCATTAGAAGCGTTCTTCACTATTGATGAAGAAACCGGCATGACCGGCGCCAAAGAAATGGAGGCTCACTTACTAAGCGGTACCGTTCTACTAAACCTTGACACCGAAGATGATGACGAATTGTCTGTAGGTTGTGCAGGAGGCATCGATACCAACACCAACTATAACTACAATGAAGTAGCTGTAAATACAGCTAACCCTTGTTTTGAAATCAGCATCAAGGGCTTGCTTGGTGGGCACTCTGGCATGGATATCGACAAAGGTCGTGGCAACGCCAATAAATGGATGGCTCGCATCATATGGGAACTCATGCAGCAGCAAGAACTCCACCTGCATGCTTTTGACGGCGGCAGTTTAAGAAACGCCATTCCTAGAGAGGCCACAGCTGTATTAAGCTGTTCAGATAATCAATTATTTGAAACTAGACTTAAAGCAATTGTTGCTGACTTAAAAAACGAATACCATAGTGTAGAACCTCATTTTGAAATCAGTGCAACTGCAATCGCTTGCCCTGAAAAGGCTATGAGTACTTCAGATCTCAAAAAGATTATTCAAACACTGTGTTCAGTACATAACGGTGTTTTCAGAATGAGCCCTGCGATTGAAGGGCTTGTTGAAGCTTCTTCTTCTTTGGCACGCGTCATCATTAAAGATGGTGTTTTCACAACGCAATCTTTGCAAAGAAGTTCTGTAGAAAGTACTAAAAGAGAGGTCAGTATGGCTTTGGCTTGTGCATTTGAAAACATGGGTGCAACTGTTGAGCAGTCTGGTGATTACCCAGGTTGGCAGCCCAATATGCAATCTCCCATTTTGAATACCATGACCAATCTTTATCGTTCGCTCTTTCATGAAGAGCCTAAAGTGAAAGCGTGTCATGCTGGTCTAGAATGTGGCTTACTTGGTGAAAAGTTACCGGGTGTAGACATGATTTCTTTTGGCCCAAATATCCGAGCTGCGCACTCGCCAGACGAGAAAGTACAGATTTCTTCGGTTCTAAAATTCTGGCAGTATTTCTTAGCCAGTCTTCAACAAATTCCAAACGCTTAATTCCACAACATGACCCAACAACTCAATACCATTGAAGAAGCCATCTACGAGATCCAACAAGGACGCGTAGTGATTGTGGTGGATGACGAAGACCGCGAAAACGAAGGAGACTTTCTTACTGCAGCTCGCAATGCTAGCCCTGAGCTCATCAATTTTATGGCCACTCATGGCCGAGGCCTCATTTGCGCTCCTATTTCTGAAGACCGCTGTGATCAACTTGGTCTCGAATTAATGGTTCGCAATAATTCAGCTGCCTACGAAACACCCTTTACCATCAGCGTCGACCTCATTGGACACGGTTGTACTACTGGTATTTCGGCCTCAGATCGCGCAAAAACCATTTTGGCCATGATTGATCCGGCCATCAGACCAGAAGAACTCGGCAAACCTGGGCACATCTTTCCTTTGCGCGCCAAAAAAGGCGGTGTACTCCGAAGAGCTGGCCATACGGAAGCAGCCATCGATTTATCTCGTTTAGCTGGCTATGAAGAAGCCGGAATCATCGTGGAAATCTTGAACGAAGATGGCACCATGGCTAGATTGCCACAACTGTTGGAAATTGCCAAAAAATTCGATTTAAAGATTGTCAGTATTGCAGATCTTATCAAATACCGCATTGCCCATGAATCTTTGGTAGTTGAGCAAGTTGAGGTTGAAATGCCAACCGTTTACGGCGATTTCAAATTGCGTGCTTTCAAAGATCAAAGCAATGACCAAGATCATTTGGTGCTCACTAAAGGTAGCTGGACCGAAGACGAACCCGTTTTGGTACGCGTCCATTCTTCTTGTCTAACTGGCGATATTTTTGGTAGCTGTCGTTGTGACTGCGGCCCACAATTGCACAAAGCCATGGAGCTCATTAATGAAGCCGGAAAAGGCGCCATTGTATACATGAATCAGGAAGGCCGTGGGATTGGCTTACTCAATAAACTCAAGGCATACAAATTACAAGAAGAAGGCCTCGATACCTATGAAGCCAATGAAAAATTAGGCTTCAAAGCTGACGAGCGAGACTACGGCATTGGCGCTCAAATTTTGCGCTCTGTAGGTATTCGCAAGATGAAATTGATGTCTAATAATCCGAAGAAGCGCACCGGACTCATTGGTTACGGTTTAGAAATCGTTGAAAATATACCGCTTGAAATTCAAAGTAATGCCCACAATGAGCAATACTTGAAAACCAAACGAGATAAAGCCGGACACACGTTAAAGCTTGACCACTAATGCTACAAGCCTCCGGAATTCATAAAAATTACGAGCAGCTCGCTATTTTGAAGGGGGTTGATCTTTATGTAGCACCATCCGAAATCATTTCTATTGTAGGTTCTTCGGGGGCCGGAAAAACTACTTTATTGCAAATCCTTGGTACACTTGATCAGCCGAGTTCTGGAAGTCTGCGCATTGAAAATAAAGATCCATTTGCACTTTCTGAAAAAGAACGCTCATTTTTTCGCAACCAACGGCTGGGTTTTATTTTTCAGTTTCATCAGCTCCTACCTGAATTTTCTGCACTTGAAAATGTTGCTCTACCTGCCATGATTGGCGGAAAAAACCAAACAGACGCATTCAAAGAAGCACAGGTCCTTTTAGAAAGGTTAAATGTAGCTCATCGTGCAGGACACCGCCCTAATGAACTTTCTGGTGGCGAGCAACAACGCATGGCGGTGGCCCGAGCACTCATCAATAAGCCAGCACTCGTTTTTGCCGACGAACCATCTGGCAACCTCGACACTGAAAACGCAACCGCTTTGCACCAATTGTTCTTTGAACTGCGTTCAGAATTCAAACAATCATTTGTCATCGTGACTCACAATGAAAGTTTTGCACAAATGGCAGACCGCTGCTTAAGAATGAAAGATGGACAATTCATCTGATTTATCTTTTTCCGAACTCAAAGAATTCCTGGATTTAAAAGCAGCGCATTACGAGCAACCTGCTTTTATTCAAGAAGATCCCATTCTACTCCCTCACCGTTTTCAAAAAAAGGAAGACATCGAAATTGTGGCTTTTTTAGTAGCTACAATCTCTTGGGGAAAACGCCAAAGCATCATCAAAAGTGGCGAGCGTTTACTTGAAATTTTAGGTCCTGAACCACTCAGTTATGTCTTAACTTATCAAGACGGGACTTGCCCACAATTTGTACATCGAACGTTCAACACGACAGACCTAAATGGTTTTTTATTGGGCCTGAAACATTGTTACCAAAATGGTGGGCTTGAAACTGCCTTTGCTAATAGCTCTCCATTATTAGAAACGCACATTTTGAGTTTTCGAGAAAAATTCATCCCTTTTTTGAACCCTAGGACACTCAAGCATGTAGCTAACCCAAGTACTGGTTCTGCCTCTAAAAGACTCATTATGTTTTTAAGGTGGATGTGTAGACCTGCAAAAAATGGCGTTGATTTCGGACTCTGGACTGCAATTAGCCCAGCACAGCTCATGATTCCTTTAGACGTACATACCGGAAATATTTCTAGAAAACTCGGGATTTTGAAACGCACGCAAAATGATTGGAAAGCCAATGAAGAACTGCAAGCATTTTGCCAAAAACTTGACCCCAAAGACCCTGCTAAATACGATTTTGCCCTATTTGGCTTAGGTATTTACGAAAACTTTTAATGCGATTTTGGCTCAGTCAGCGGAACAAGGTGTAAGTACTCACTGATGTTTTTACCTTTTTTAGTTTTGAGCCATAGCCCTTCTTGGTCATCAATACTGAGTCCAAAAAGCAAAGTTTCGCCATTGATCTGCATTTGTAGCTCTTGTTTTTGCGCTTTATACTGATAGGATCCGGCATCAAATTTATGTTTAGCGAGGTCTTCGATTGAACCCACCAGTACTTTGCCAGATTCGTAAAATACAAAGACCACTCCAGCCCAGCTTTGTTTGCCAACTGATGAATTTACAACATCTTCTTGAGCAAGTTCCCATACTTTACTATTGCCTCCATTCAGCAAATTGGTGTAATCTACCTTATAGGTTTGCTCACCATTGATGCAACTTCCAAGCACTAAAAATAAAAGCAGTTTAAAATGCCAGCTGTTTTTCATAAAGAATTTTCCAAATTTCTGCTGAGACCTCTTTTTGCTTCTCGGGTTTGATGTCTGAATCATTGATTTGCTCACAACATACATATTGATAGCGATGCTGCTTCCAGGTAAACAAGCAATTATAAAAGTACTTCTCACCTTGATAGCGCTCAAAAAAGCGAATCACAATATCATCATAGCCATTAGGATTTGGTCGTAGTTCAATTGGGTAACCAATAAAACCATTCGCTTGTACTAGTTGTGTACCTTCGCGCTCATAAATTACAAAACGACGCACCGGAAAATGGTTCACGCCAGCTTTCATGAGTACCATACATCCCTGTGTTAAATCTAGACCTTTTTTCAAAGGAAACACCCTAAAAAAGTTTGGCGTACAAGAAGGTCTGTTTAAATCTCTACTCATTTGAATAGTTGAATCACACAACTTCAACTGCTTTAACAATAAAGACTCTTTCTTACTCTTAAAGGTATTTATATTAAAGTCTGTTGAAATTTCTTGTCCTTTCACCTTTATAATTGATTCCGACTTTTTTATATCATCTACCTGATCTTGCGATTTTTTACTTCTAATTATAAAAAAAGCCACCAACGTCAAAGCGACTAAGCCCAATAGAAATATTCCTTTTTTCTTTTGCATTTAGTTAAATATTGATTGAGAAATGATACGCGCTTTTTCAAAAGCATTTAAATCAAGTTGACTTTCGATTTGCTGCGTTTGCATAAAAGCAAGCAAGGCCTCTGTTGAAAGATTGCCCGTGAGTTCATCCTTAGCCATCGGACAACCTCCAAAACCACCTATTGCGGTGTCAAAATGCAGACATCCGGCTTCATAAGCGGCTTGAATTAATCCTTGTTCTTGGCCCGGCACGACATGAAAATGTGCGGAAAAAGTTTGCTTCGGAAAATGCTGAAAAAGGACATTAAATAGCGTACTGCACTGTGACGCTGTAGCAACTGCTATGGTATCTGATAGCGCAAAGTCATGAATAGGAAACTGCGTGCTTAAGCGATCGACCCAAGTACAAAGCAAATCTTCAGACCAGGGGTCACCATATGGATTTCCAAAACCCATGGACAAATAAACCCTTAATTGCTTTTTATTTTGCTCAACTATTTTCGAAACCTCTTCCATAAGTTTCAAAGATGCATCTAGGCTATGATTTGTATTGCGTTTTTGAAACGTTTCAGAGATTGAAAATGGATAACCTAATATGGAAATGCGTTCATGAGAACTGGCCTCTTGTGCACCGCGTTCATTGGCAATAATAGCCAAGAGTTTGGTGTCAGACGGATTTAATTGCTCGAGAACCTCAGCAGTGTCTTTGAGTTGAGGAATGGCCTTGGGCGATACAAAACTCCCAAAGTCAAGGTAATCGAAGCCGCAAGATAAGAGCGCATTGAGATAAGTTACCTTTTGATCAGTAGCAATCCAGTCGTGGATACCTTGCATGGCATCGCGCGGACATTCTGTGATATATAACTGCTTATTCAATGCTTGCTATGTTTTTGAAGTAAGGTCTGATTTATTTGTTTGATGAGCCCCGGCCCCTCATAAATAAATCCAGTGTAGAGCTGAACTAAGGATGCACCTGCTTCAAATTTATCAAGCGCGTCCTGAGCCGTATGAATTCCACCTACTGCAATGATTGGAATTTTACCCGCTGATTTTTGATGAATGTAACGCACCACCTCCGTTGATCTTTTAGTAAGCGGTTTCCCAGAAACACCACCAGTACCGAGTGCTTCAACCACAGCTTGTGGTGTCTGAAGGCCTTCTCGTGAAATAGTCGTGTTGCTTGCAATAAGGCCGGCAATTTGTGTTTCAAAAGTAATTTCAATGACTTCATCGAGCTGGGTATCGGTGAGGTCTGGTGCAATTTTTAATAAAATTGGTTTTTGCTTCGACTTTGCGGTATTTAATCTTTGTAAGGTTGACAGCAATTCTAGTAAGGGGCCTTTCTCTTGCAGTGCCCTTAAGTTGGGCGTATTTGGTGAAGAAACATTGACCACGAAATAATCAACATAAGGAAATAGAGCTTCAAAGCACTGAACGTAATCTTGGGTAGCTTCTTCATTCGGAGTCCATTTATTTTTCCCGATGTTACCTCCGATGATGATGTGTTTGTTTTTGCGCGCCTTTAATTGCAAAATAGCTTGTTCGACTCCATCATTGTTAAAGCCCATGCGATTGAGAATGGCTTGATCAGCTTTTAAACGGAATAAACGTGGCTTGTCATTACCTGGCTGAGCCTTCGGGGTGATTGTACCGATTTCAATAAAGCCAAAGCCGCAATCGGAAAGTGGATCAATGTAGGCTGCATTTTTGTCAAAGCCTGCCGCTAATCCAACTGGATTTTCAAAATCAAGCCCAAAGAGCTGCACGGTTAATTTTGGATCCTTTTTAACATAGATGGCACGAAATAAGGCTCTTAAAGGAAAGATTTGATGGATGAGACGCAGTAAGCCAACCACAAAATAATGAACGCGCTCAGCGTCGAACTGAAAAAGAATAAAACGAAACAGTTTGTACATACACAAATGTACAAACTATTTCTTGTGCAGAAACGTTAACTCAGTAGCACGAAGCCAAGCATCCATATAGGATAATGCCAATAGCGCCAGGGATTCATTACTTTTTTTTGATAGTTGAAAGCAGCCAAAATTTGATTGAAATCTTGGTGCTGCTGAACAGTATCTACACTTGGTTCAGGTCGATTGAGTAAAATTTTAAGCATAGCTATTCGATTTGATGGAAAAATTGTTTGAGTTTTAAGACGGCGCGAAAAGTTTTCACTTTTGCGTTGTTTTCTGACAGTCCGGTAATTTCTCCAATTTCTTTGAAAGAACGCTTTTCGAAAAAACGCATTTCAATGAGTTGGAGTTGGTTTTCCTTGAGCAAACGCAACTTACTGAGCAAACGATCTACATCTTGCTGACGGTAATCTTCAGTCCAATCCTCGATAACTTGCTTTAGGACAACTTTGTCTATGCTCACTGTTCGATTTGTTTTTTGATCGCGAAAGCTTTGGTAGAGTTCACTTTTGGCAATGCGAAACAACCATGATGAAAAAGGAAGGCCACGAAATTCATACTTATGAAGCCCTTGAAGGGCCTTGACAAAAACGCTTGAGGTGATGTCATAGGCTTGTTCTTCTTCGTCTACTCTGCGGTAGATGTAACGAAAAATAGCATCGTGATAACGCTCATAAAGCGGTGCGAAATAACGCGGGTTTTCTTGTGCACGTTCGACAAGTTTTCTTTCCTCTTCGAGGAGAAAAGACTGCTGGTGGGCGGAGAGTTGGAGAGCCATAGTCTTTTGGTTTTAAGAAGTTTAACAAGAGTTTAATAGAGGCTTGCAGTCCTCAATTACTGACATAACGCCACAATTTTGTTTTTGGTACATTTTAATTTTAAAAATTTTAAAAATTAATTTTAAGTTGCAGATCAAGTTGTAGTTTTTGGGACCTGGGCAAGTAAGTGAAACTTTGGTTTTCTAATTGAAAATTAGCTGATTTACTCATCCAAAGACAACGCAAACCGAGCGCTAAATTTTGCTTTAAATGAAGCTCGGTAGTGGTTTGTAAAAAGTAACCCTGCCCTATAAGTTGCATGGTTGTTGACCCAAAACCTATATGGTAGTTCATTTGGTAATGAGTTTTACCTTGTTCTGGTATAAAGAAAGCTCCAACATGAGCGTTCATCCGGAGTGGAAAACCTAACTGATGGTATTGCAGCGTGAGGTGTGCACTATATGACAACGGCTTAAAACGCTCGTATCCAAACTGTGCTCCGGTATTCAAAGTTAATTCACGCTTGATTTCTGTTGTTGCCTCCACTTTCAGAAAAGTAAGTGCTTGACCTATTTGCTTTTGAAGATTAAATTGGAAGAGAACCGTTTTTTTAGGGACATAACTTAAAACAGTTCTGAACTGCGTGCTTTGAAACGGAAATGCTTTGCTCGTGAGCATATAAAAAGCGTATTGATCGAGGTAGGATTGCCACTTAATTCTTTTTTTGAGCTGATATGTAAGGTTGAGAAAGATACCTTTTTCATTTTGGGCTAATTTGTTTGCGCGAAAGCCTTGCTCATAAAAAGCACTATAGGTCGGGCCATAGTAGCGCAACTGACAGCCCAATTGAATTTTGGAGTGTAAATGAAATAAAGCGCCACAAACAAGCGCATTTGCATGAAGAACAGACAGTTTTTCTTGATATAATTGTACAGTCTCTAGGTAATAAAAACTGTTTTTGAAGGTCCCTGATAATTGAAAACCAAGATTCAAGAGAAATGGCGGGCTATATTTTAAAAAAGTAACACCCAAAGAATCGGTAAACTGATTACTTGTGTACTGCTGAAATAAAAGCATTGACCCCATTTTAATTAGAGCACCATTCCTTTGCCATGCTAATCCTGCTATTTTTTCTTGCAGTTGTTTTTGACGCTGTAGCTCAAGTTCAGTTCGATGGAGTCCTGAGGAGTTAGGGATGAAATGAGCCCGCTC
>JBILTD010000204.1:0-3277 GCA_044371695.1 Crocinitomicaceae bacterium
GATGCAAAGTGTATCTTCAGCACCTGCAAAACGCTCACTGGCGGTCTTGCGACCTTTGAGCACAGGCATGGCCATATAGTTTTCTGCAAATTCAGCATAAACATCTAGCATTTGTTCTGCTTCAGCAATGGCTTCAGTTTTTGTAGCGTGTGCAGTGTGCCCCTCTTGCCATAAAAACTCAGCAGTGCGCAAGAAAAGACGTGTGCGCATCTCCCAACGCACCACATTGGCCCATTGGTTGATCAAGATTGGAAGGTCACGGTATGATTGAATCCAATTTTTATAAGAATTCCAGATAATCGTTTCGGACGTAGGACGAACGATGAGTTCTTCTTGCAATTTGGCATCTGGATCTACAATAACTCCACTGCCATCCTCGGCATTTTTAAGGCGGTAGTGCGTTACTACCGCACATTCCTTGGCAAATCCATCGACATGCGCCGCTTCTTTACTGAGGTAACTTTTCGGGATAAAAAGCGGGAAATAGGCATTGGAGTGGCCCGTTTCTTTGAATTTCGCATCGAGGACATCGCGCATGTTTTCCCAGATGGCATAACCATAGGGTTTGATGACCATACAGCCGCGCACATCTGAGTGTTCTGCGAGGTCTGCTTGATATACGAGGTCGTTGTACCAGGTTGCGTAATCTTCTTGACGGGTCACTTTTTTCTCTGCCATTGCTCTTGAATTGAAAGCGCAAAGATACAGAATTCCTCGATGAAATGTGTGCTATCTGCCCTTGCGGCAACGATTTTCAATGAGGCGATGCTGGTAATTTTGATAGTTTGCCTGAAGATTTCGGATGTAAATGCGCTCTTGTTTTGTAACTGCGTGCTTTTCGACAGGCATCCATGAGTAAATATCCAAAGTCTTTGACGGACATTTAAATAAAACTAGGCTCCCATTTTCAAAAACCATTTTGGCACCTTGTTCTTTGGCAAACATGGACTGACCAAAGCAAAAAGCTTGATTGTCATATCCAAGCATATCTAAAATGGTAGGAAAAATATCAATCTGTTGAAAAACGGCGGAGGCCTCGTATTGATTGGTATAGAGCGCTTGTAAATTCAGACCGGGGTGATAAAAACCAATAGGAATATGATAACGATCAGGAATATTTTGGTTTGAAGCGCTGCGAGTAGGCCCAACATGATCTGCAACGAAAACAAACATGGTGTTTTTGAACCACTTTTTATTACTGGCTTTTTTGAAGAATTCTTTTAGGGCATGATCTGTATAGGAGATGGTCGCACAAAGTGGCTCAGGGCCTTTTTTAACGCGGTTTTTGTAGTTTGCAGGAAGCAAATACGGATGATGCGAGCTCAAGGAAAAGATAGTGCTAAAGAATGGTACTTTGAAAGTGCTGAGTTCGTCAGCAAAAAACGAAAACATAGCGTGATCCCAGATGCCCCAATTGCCATCAAAAGCTTCCGGACCTTTATACTGCTCCATTCCATAATAATGATCAACACCAATTGCTTTTGTAAAATCGTCAAAATTCATAGAACCAGTTTTGGCTCCGTGAAAAAACGAAGTATGGTATCCTTTCTGTTTTAAAAAACTTGGCAACGCATCAATTTGATTGGTGCAAAAAGGGCTAAGAATGTAAGACTCATTTTGCCACGAGGGTATCCCTGCTAAAATTGCTGGCACTGCATCCATCGAAGTTCGACCATTTGAAATGGCGTTCTCTAGAAATAAACCTGCTGAGAGTATGGAATCAAGAAAAGGCGTATAGGATTCCTTACTGTTCGGTCCAGCATAAACAGTTCCAAAACTTTCAAGCATAACCACCACTACGTTCGTTTGTTTGGGCAGATGTTGATGTTTCCTTCGATGTGCTGTTGGCAAAAATCTAAGCACCTCATTTTCTGATAAATATTGCACTTTTTTGGGGTCGTCGTAGCGACTGGTTTTGAGTACTGTAAAAGCCGTGTTTAAGACAATAGGCGCTTGTTCAAGACTAGTTAGGGCGGTTGCATCAATGATGCTAATTGGCCTTAAGGCGAACCCACCTCGCGCTAGTGAGAAGGTAACAAAAAGCGATAATAAGTAGAAAACCCAAGCCTTCGGTTTTGAGGAAGGAATTGTACAATTTCTCGTCTGCTTTTGAAGAATGCCAATGAAAACAAAGAGTAGAATGATAAACAAAATGGGCAACCACCAAAATTCTGCTAAAAATTCACCCGCTAACGAACTGGTTTCAGTACCCGTAAGTATATGCGTGAAATAACTAAAACTAGAACGCTTTTGTGTGTACGAAAAATAAGCGATGTCCCAGGTATTCAACACTAATACAAATAAGGCAATCAGAAAAAGGTAAGATTTACCTACCACACGGTAAAATTTACTAGCCTTCCATTGAAGCGGCATGCTAAAAAAGGCATAAGGCAAAGCAAGCAAGGCTATAGTTACGGCATCAAATAAAGCACCGTAAACAAATGAAGCCAGTTGAAGGGATTCAAAAAAACTTGCGTTTTGCCAGGCAAAAGCCAAACGCAATATACTCATGGCGAGCCAAAGCCAAAGGAATGGCTGTAGTGGCGAGATTTTTCTGAGCACGTTAATAGTTCAGGAGCTGATCAATGGTGTCGAGCAGTCGAGAATTGGCTAAAAATTGTTGCTCGAGGTCGGCCGCAAAAGGAATTGGTGTATCTAAAGATGCAACTCTGAGTACAGGTGCATCTAGTGCTTCAAAACAATGCTCATTGACCAAAGCCACGAGCTCCCCTCCTATACCGCCAGTGGTGGTATCTTCGTGTAAAACCAATACACGACCCGTTTTTCTTGCAGCGGCAATAATGGCCTCTTTATCAAGTGGCAACAAGGTTCTGAGGTCAAGGATTTCTATACTGGCATTTGGTCGGGCTGCAGCGGCGTCAAGTGCCCAATGGACACCTAAACCGTAGGTAAGTATGGTGAGGTCTGAACCAGATTGAACGGTTGCCGCCTTTCCAATTTCCACATTGTAATATGCATCTGGCACCATGCCTTTTAGACTGCGATACAAATATTTATGTTCGAAGAAAATGACTGGGTTAGGGTCTTCAAAAGCCGCAAGCAAAAGCCCTTTGGCATCATGTGGGTTGGATGGATAAACCACTTTTAAGCCTGGTGTGTGCACAAACCATGCCTCATTGCTTTGCGAATGAAACGGACCCGCAGCAGTACCCGCACCCGTAGGCATGCGCACCACGACATCTGCTTGCTGGCCCCAACGCCAATGTAGTTTAGCAAGATTGTTCACAATTTGATTGAAGCCCACACTCACGAAATC
>JBILTD010000205.1:0-3271 GCA_044371695.1 Crocinitomicaceae bacterium
AAACTGATACGTAGAATTTCCGAGATGTTTGTAGGTCAATTCCCCTCCCATAACATGAGAAGACCAACTCCAAAAACTGAGCAGTAAAAAACTAACGATACTAATGAGCTTAAACATCCGTTGGATAACGTATTTTCTTCAGGTTTAGTATAACGGAATGCCTTACTAAAGGTTGCTATCCGGCAGAAATAATCAGCATTTCTTCCCAGATGAGGTAACGCTTGGCTAATTCTTGAATTCTTTCAGGCGTAATATTTCGGATCCGATCGATTAAATGGTCGTAAAATTCAAGGCCAAGGCCATTTTGCTGCACGTTGGCAAAGAGATCAAGCATCGCGTACGGGCCATCGGCACTTTTGAGTAATTGCCCCAGCATATAATTCTGAACTAAAGCCAGTTCTTCGTGTGGTACCAGTTCATTTTTTAATCGATCAAATTCGTGCTGAATCTCCTCAAATGTTGCGGTTCTTGTCTGAACACCAACCTCGGTACCAATGACGAAGTAACCGTAATTTTGATGTTCAACCAGATAAGAACCAATGCCATAGGTATAGCCTTTGTCTTCGCGGATGTTACTCATGAGTCGGCTGCCAAAATAGTCACCTAAGATGGTGTTTAGGATACTAAAGTCGCAGAAATCTGGGTGTGTTTTATTGAACAAGGGGCGTCCGATTCTAAGCGCGCTTTGCAAGGCATTTTCTTGTTCTAGGTGGATGGCACCTTGTTCATTTTGCCAGTCAAGGTCTGTTGTTGAAAAACTAGCCTTCTGATAGGTGTTTAATAAATCTTGGAGTCCTTGAAAATCAGTGTCTTGTAAATCTCCGACGACGAAAACTTCTACTAAGCCCTTGAGGTAATTCTTTTGGTGAAAAGCTTGTATGTCGGTAACGGAGACCTTATCGTAATCTTCAAGTTGAATTTGTTGAGCGTAGTTGCTGTTTGCAAATAGACTCTTTTGGAACTGTCTTTGTGCCAAAAAACTCACTTTTTCTTGTTGCACTAAGAATTTCTGACGACGCTCTGCACAAAGGTCTTGCAACTCTTTGTTTGGAAAAGTAGCAGCAAACAAACTTTCATGAAAAACACTATAGGCAGCTAGCAATTGTTCTTTTAACGCATAAATACTGACAATGGCTTCATCCTGAGAAATACTGACGTCGTAGTAGGCGCCCAAGGAATCGAGGGCCTTTTGAATTTGTCTGGCGTTTTTTTGAGTGGTTCCGCTGATTAATAGTCCGGCGCATAAAGATCCGATGATGGGTTGTTCGATACAGCTGCCGGCCTTGAAATGCAGTTCAATTTTACTGGTATCGTTAAAAATGCCGTTGCGCCAGAAAAGATCGACACCATTTTTGAGTTTACTGATTTGAGGCTGAACAAAAGCGATGTGTTCGATGCCATGAATAGCTGGGGCTTGGCTTCTATTTAGCATCTTGTTGACTTTGAATAATGAGACGTGAGCAATTGGTTTTGCGGAAAGTTTGAAGCGCAAATGCTTGTAAATCTTTGGTGCTGATGTGCTGATACTTCTGAGCTTCTTCATTGATGAGCTGGGCGCTTCCTAATAATTCGAAATAGGCTAAATTCATGGCTCTGTTCAGCAGGCCTTGGTCTTGAAAAGCACGTGAGGTGCGCAATTTCAACTTGAGTTCATGCAAAGAACTTTTGCTGATTGCCTTTGTGGCTGTTTTTTCGAGTAGGGGCCAAAGTGCTGTTTCTAACTGATCTATGGTTTTTCCGGGCTGAAGTTTTCCGCTAATGATGAATAAGCCGTCATCGAAAGATGCGGTGATATATGCCGTGATTTCAGCACAGATTTTTTTCTTTTTCTTAAGATCGATGTATAGCGGGCTGGTTTTTTCGTTACCTAGAAAATCGCTGAGTAAATCGGCCTGATAAAAGTCTGAATCGGTGCGTTTACCCATGCGAAATGCGTAATAGAACGCAGTTGCCGGAACTTTGCGAACAAGGGTTTTAGTCCTGAATTGTTTTTGTGCTGGTTCTTGGATTAAATTTCTGCTTGCTTTCTTTTGAGCTGGGATATCGCCAAAATAATGTTCGACTTTTTGTTGAATTGTAGCGAGGTCAAAGTCACCGATGATGCAAAGAATGGCATTGCTCGGGTGGTAATATTGTTGAAAAAAGCCCCTGACTTCTTGCATGCTGGCCTCTTGAATTTGCTTGATATTCTTGCCAATTGTTGCCCAGCGATAGGAGTGCTTTTTATAAACAAGCGGCCTCAGATAAAGCCATGCATCGCCGTAGGGTTGGTTGAGGTAGCGCTGCTTGAATTCTTCAATAACGACCTGGCGCTGCACCTCTAGACTTTTGTCAGTAAAAGCCAAAGAAAGCATGCGGTCACTTTCTAACCAAAGAGCAGTGTCGATGTTTTGCGCTGGCAAAATGTCGTAGTAATTCGTGATATCGTTACTTGTGAAGGCATTGCTTTGACCTCCGGCTGCTTGTAATGGCGCATCGAAGTCCGGAATGTGCTTGGAGCCGCCAAACATGAGGTGCTCAAAAAGATGGGCAAATCCTGTTCTTTCAGGATCTTCGTCACGGGCGCCGACGTCGTAAAGGACATTGACCACAGCCATTGGGCTAGAGGGTTCGCGGTGAAAGAGCACGCGCAAACCATTGTTAAGAGTAAAACTTTCGTATGAAATCATTTATAATGCTTGTTGTTGGGTCAGTGTATGATTGTATTGGGCAACAATTTCTTTGATAATCTGCTCGGCACTTAAGATTTCTTCAAAGGAGCCGGCAATTTGTCCGATTTCTAATTCGCCCTCGTTGAGGTCTCCTTCGAACATGCCTTTTTTAGCACGTCCGCGACCTAATAAATTTTTGAGTTCTTCCGTGCTGCTGCCGGCCGCATAGGCCGCCTGGACCTGCTCAAAAAATGGATTTTTTAGTAAGCGCACAGGTGTCAGTTCTTTGAGTGTGAGTAAGGTCGAGCCTTCTTCGGCGGCAATTACTGCTTCTTTAAAATTTTGATGTGCACTTGATTCTGTAGATGCTGCAAAACGACTTCCAATTTGAACGCCATCGGCACCAAGGTTCATAACTGCCAGCATGGCTGATCCTGAAGCAATTCCTCCGGCAGCAAGTATCGGGAGTTTAACCGCCTTTTTAACCATTGGTATCAGGCATAGTGTGGTGGTTTCATCGCGGCCGTTGTGTCCGCCAGCTTCAAAACCTTCGGCAACAATAGCGTCTACGCCTGCGGCTTCGGCTTTTTGTGCAAATTTGACACTTGATACCACATGCA
>JBILTD010000055.1:0-10053 GCA_044371695.1 Crocinitomicaceae bacterium
TAAACCAAATATGTTGATAACAATAGGATTTAGGCTATCTTTGCCCTCAAATTGAAACAGAATTATGGCAACTACTGCAGATATCCGCAACGGATTGTGCATCAAGCACAACGATAAACTTTTTCAGATCATTGAATTTCAACACGTTAAACCTGGTAAAGGCCCGGCTTTCGTCAGAACCAAAATGAGACAAATTGAGTCAGGAAAAGTACTAGACCACACCTTTTCAGCTGGTCACAAAATTGAAGTTGTTCGCATTGAAAACAGAGAGTATCAGTACCTATATCAAGAGGCTGATTCCTACATTTTCATGAACAATGAAACTTTTGAGCAAGTAAACATTCCGCTCAAAATGGTTGAAAAACCTGGTTTTTTACAAGAAGGAATGACTGTAAATATTCTCTTCCATGCTGAAGAAGAAGCGCCACTAGTCATTGAATTACCAATGTATATCATCTCTGAAGTTACTTACACAGAGCCAGGAGTAAAAGGTGATACAGCTACCA
The DNA here is from genome assembly GCA_044371695.1 of Crocinitomicaceae bacterium. Classification (GTDB taxonomy): domain Bacteria; phylum Bacteroidota; class Bacteroidia; order Flavobacteriales_D; family Crocinitomicaceae; genus UBA952. Next base: position 507 of record JBILTD010000055.1, read on the forward strand.
ACTCCATGAAGCCAGCAACTATCGCAACTGGTGCTGAAGTGAAAGTTCCTTTGTTCATTGACAACGGAGAAATTATTAAAATTGATACACGCACAGGCGTTTACGTTGAACGCGTTAAAGGATAAAACATGAAAGAAACCGCCCTAACCCACAAACACATTGCGCTTGGCGCCAAAATGGTGCCTTTTGCCGGATACAACATGCCCGTGCAATATGAAGGCGTCAATGCCGAGCACGAAACAGTACGCAATGGCGTCGGTGTTTTTGATGTGTCTCACATGGGTGAGTTTCTATTAAAAGGCCCTAACGCCCTTGCGCTCATTCAAAAAGTTTGTAGCAACGATGCGAGCGTATTATTTGATGGCAAAGCCCAATACAGCTGTTTACCAAATGGCAAAGGCGGCATCGTAGACGACCTCATTATCTACCGTATTTCTGAAGAAGCTTACTTTATAGTAGTCAATGCTTCAAACATTGAAAAGGACTGGAACTGGATTTCACAACACAACGACCTTGGAGTTGAAATGCAAAACCTTTCAGATGACTACTCTTTGCTAGCCATTCAGGGGCCCAAAGCTGCCGAAGCCATGCAAAGCCTGACTTCTGTAGATTTAGCCAACATGACTTACTACACTTTTCAGTACGGCACTTTTGCAGGCATTGAAAACGTCATGATCTCTGCAACTGGCTATACTGGTTCAGGAGGCTTTGAAGTTTATGTTAAAAATCAAGATGCTGAAAAACTTTGGGACGCTGTTTTTGAAGCTGGCGCGGCTTTTGGCATCAAGCCAATTGGTCTTGCCGCTCGCGACACCTTGCGTCTAGAAATGGGCTTTTGCCTTTATGGTAACGATATCGATGACACGACTTCACCTTTAGAAGCAGGACTTGGCTGGATTACAAAATTCACCAAAGATTTCACCGATGCCGAATTTTTGAAAAACCAGAAAGAAACAGGCCTTAGCAGAAAGTTAGTGGCTTTCGAAATGATCGATCGCGGTATTCCTCGCCACGACTACCCTATCCAAGATGCCAACGGAAACATTATTGGCAAAGTGACCTCAGGTACGATGTCACCAAGTATGAAAGTTGGCATTGGCTTAGGATATGTTAGTGTCGAAAATACTGCCTTAGATCAAGAAATCTTTATTGAAATTCGTGAAAAAGGCGTGAAAGCAAAAGTTGTGAAACTTCCTTTTTACAAGGCATAACTTTTCCTATCGGAAATCAATTAACCGCATTGGTTAATCTCTAATAATTAAAGCACCTCTCGGGTCATCTGACAAGATAGCAGTAGGTGCTTTTTTCATTGTCGCTCTTTGCATTTTACTTGAGCGCATTTCGTACAAGAACACAGTTTTTCCAAGCGATTTTATATTTGAAATTTGGTCAGCACTCATATCTTTACTGCGCATCATTAGGCCGTAAAGTGTTGGGATTTCTTGTAATTTTGAGAGGCCAGCTTCATAAGACAACGTGGAGAATACGACTTTATATACTTGAGAAATTGAACTCAACCAATGGGGATAAGAGCTATCAATGATAAGCTTATTTTTAAGTGAGTCAGGGATGGCTAAAAGCGCATCCTTAAAGCGTACCATATCTGAATAAGGCTGCGCACATCCATTCCAATGTTTGATATCCAAAATAAAAGTTTGACCATCCTTTAATTTTGTTAAGATAGTTTCTAACCTTACTAAACGCTCTTTATATGGGCTCTTGTAATGAAACTGTTCTATTTCTTGGTCGGTGAGCTCATCAAAACAACCCGAGCCATTTGTAGAAAATTCTAAACGGCTATCGTGAAAAAGCCATAGTGTACCATCTTTACTCATCCTGATATCCATTTCCACCCCGTCGATATTTGGCAGACTTAATGCTAAGTCTATGGCTTCTTCAGAATTATTGTGATATATGCTGTATGCCATGTTCACCCCCATCCCAGCATGTCCAAAAATTTGCACATCGGGATATTGTTCTGACTTATTGCAAGAAAAAAGCATACATAACAACCCTATCCAAATGAGGCGGGATTTGTTGGCTCTATTTTTAAAGTTCTTAAACATGCTTTCCGTTAACGAGACTATTATTTCTTTTCTTTTGTCAATAAATACGGTTACAGTTACTTCTATTTTTGCTTCCTTAAAACATAACTTATTTGGGCCTGTGGGCTCCAAAAAAAATGAGTTGACATCGTAGGATTAAGCTCACTGTATATTTGCTCCATTACCAATCCCACATTTAAATAAAGGTGTAGATTTTTTTGCTGACCAAAACCAAGACCCGCCCCAAAATAAACACCATGATACGTATCTAAGAAACTTGATTTTTGAAAATCAAATTGATAACGGAGCGCGTAAAAAGGCGCTATTTTTTTGGACAATGACGATGCTGACATTGGTGCTTGAAAACACAAAGCAAGTTGCGGAGCCAAGGCACCTTGTAAACTGCGCTCTACACCCAAACCAAGATCTAGGCCTAATCCACCATAATTTAAAGGTTTTACCATCCTAAAACTGAGCACCTGATCATAACGATGTATGGCTGCACCTGCGCCAATAAAAAGTTGGGCGCGAATTTGCGATGCAATGATACACAAAGCGATAAATACGGTAAAGCGCATGTTCATGAATTGCAAAAATAAAAAAGGCCCTCCATTTGGAGAGCCTTTGAGTGTATTAACTTTAAGATTAAACCAATCCTTGGTCAATCATGGCGTCAGCAACTTTAACGAAACCAGCAACATTAGCACCTTTTACATAGTCAACATTACCATTTGCATCTTTTCCGTATTTCACACAAGCCTCATGGATTGAAACCATGATGCCATGCAAACGCTGATCAACTTCTTCAGCTGACCAAGATAAACGCAATGAGTTTTGTGACATTTCAAGACCAGATGTTGCAACACCACCAGCATTGGATGCTTTTCCTGGTGAGAAAAGAACATTCGCAGCTTGGAATGCAGCAATGGCTTCAGGAGTAGAAGGCATGTTTGCTCCTTCGGCTACACATTTAACACCATTTGCAATGAGTGCTTTTGCTTCATCACCGTTGAGTTCGTTTTGAGTAGCACAAGGCAAAGCGATGTCAGCTTTAACTTCCCATGGTCTTTTACCCGCAACAAAAGTTGAACCAGGGAATTGCTTCGCATATTCAGAAATACGACCACGACGGTTGTTTTTGAGATCCATTACCCATGCTAACTTTTCAGCATTGATTCCAGCCTCGTCATAGATATATCCTTCAGAATCAGAAAGTGTAACTACTTTACCTCCAAGTTGAGTTGCTTTCTCACAAGCAAATTGTGCTACGTTTCCTGAACCAGAAACAGCTACAATTTTACCGTTGAAAGAATCACCTTTGGTTGCTAACATTTCTTTAGCGAAATAAACTGTTCCGTAACCAGTTGCTTCAGGACGAATAAGTGATCCACCCCAGTTGCGACCTTTACCGGTTAAGACACCCGTAAATTCATTGCGCAAACGCTTGTACTGACCAAACATGTAGCCAATTTCGCGTCCACCCACACCGATGTCTCCGGCAGGAACGTCTGTATCAGCGCCAATGTGACGGAAAAGCTCCGTCATAAAAGACTGACAAAACTTCATTACTTCGTTGTCTGACTTTCCTTTTGGATCAAAGTCAGAACCACCTTTTCCTCCACCCATTGGCAAAGTAGTGAGGGAGTTTTTAAAGATTTGCTCGAATCCTAAGAATTTCAGAATAGATAGGTTCACAGAAGGGTGAAAACGCAAGCCACCTTTGTATGGCCCGATTGCGCTGTTGAATTCTACTCTGTAACCACGGTTTACTTGGATATTTCCGTTGTCATCTAACCAAGGAACGCGGAAAATAATGGTGCGCTCTGGCTCAACGATACGATCTAGAATTTTGGAGGTCTTGTATTTTGGATTAGCCTCAATGAACGGAATAACAGCTTCTGCTACTTCCTGAACAGCTTGTAAAAACTCTGGTTCGTGTCCATTTTTGGCGCGAACACGATCCATGAAAGCTTCGATTTCTGCGTGATACTGATTTGACATAAGAGTTGTTTTTTTGTTTGTAAACTTCGGCAAAAGTAACTGAAAAACGACTCCTAAATTCATCTTTTTTCAACATTTTATTAGTGTCTAAATGACACTAATTATGAGATTGATTTCATCTTTTTATAAGAATTCATAAAAAGAGTACTTTTTTAGTTGACAAAAAGCAACGCAAGGATGTATATTTGCGTTTAAGAACCGTTTCGAATCAACTACTACAACCAATGACGATTTTTAAAAATACCGTTACCTCAAAATACTTAGCACTTTTTCTTTTTGTGCAATTATCGTTCATGCATTCTTTGCTTGCTCAGGGGCCTGTCACACTTTGTTTAGGTCAAGATACCACTGTATGTCCAGGGCAAACAGTTACAATTAACAATTGTAATACGGGTACAACACCAGGCGCCGCCGCCGGATTGTACTTAAACACGCCTACAAACGTCTCTCTGACCGACGACTCTTGGTCTGCAGCTGTAAGTATCGGTTTTACTTTTAATTTCTACGGAAATAACTACACTCAATGTGTAATTGGTTCAAATGGTCTTGTATCTTTTAATTTGGCTAACGCTGGTGGCTACTGCCCTTGGGCGCTTGCAGGTGTAGGCACGCTTCCAAATGCTGGTTTTGCAGCTGCAAAAAACACCATCATGCTCACCTATCAAGACATCAACCCTTCTTTAGGTGGTCAAATCCAATACCAAACAATAGGTACAGCTCCTAACCGCAAATTTGTGGTGCTTTATAAAAATATCATGATGTTCAGCTGTACATCACAGTGTAACTACATGGCCATCATCATGTACGAAACAACCAACGTTTTTGAATTACATATTGGTAACAAACCAATTTGTAATACTTGGAACAGTGGGCTAGCCATTCAAGGTTCGGAAAACAATATGCCGATGCCAACTGCGCACATCACACCCGGACGCAACAACACCGTATGGGGAGCCAATCAAGATGGCCGACGCTTTACGCCAACCTCACCGACAAACACGGCTGCCTATACCATTACGCAAATCCCCTATTTAATGGTCAATAGCCCAGGAAGTAATTTTGTTTGGGCAAATACCAACGGGCAAACTTTCCCGTACAATAATGGTACACTCAATGTTAATATAATCCCACCTGGCACTACAGGTTACTTCCTCTCAGGAGCTGCCTGCGGAACCAGTATCGGTTCCATAACAGTAGATACTACTTGGATTACTCGCGCTACTCCTTCGGTCACTACAACGGTCATCCCCGATGTTTGTTCTCAAGGTATCGGTAGTGCAACAGCCACACCGGGTCTAGGATCACCAGCACCTTGTACCTATACTTGGAACCCTGGTGCCATTACTGGAAATCCGGCAACGGGCCTTACAGCAGGAACTTACACCGTGGTTCAACACGATGGAAATGGTTGTAATTCTACTGCTACCGCCATCATTACAGACACGCCAGCCAACTTCTCCTATACAGCAACACCCGTCTCCTGCCCAGGCGGCTCAGACGGAACTGCTACGGCAAACGTTACCCCTGCAACAGGTGTGATTACCTATCAATGGAGTACAGGTGCCACGACGCAAACAGTTACTGGTCTTCCTGCAGGTACGCATTGGTGCTATGCTTCAAACGCTACAGGGTGTTCTGATACCATTTACGTAACGATTACAGAAATTCCGGCCATGATTCTGAATCCTATCAACGTGATAGATGCCAACTGCTACACATTTGCCAATGGCCAGGCCACTATTGACGTCACACAAGGAACTGCGCCTTACACTTATGATTGGGATATCTCTTCCTCTATAGCGGCTACTGCACTTGATTTACCTGCTGGCTTAAACACCTGTACCGTTACAGATGCCAATGGTTGTGTACAAACAATTTCTGTTACTATAAGTCAGCCAAACCCCTTAGACATCACATTCTTGACCCAAGACACCATGATCTGTTCGGAATCAAATATTGTTCTGAGCGCAGCAGGTGCAGGAGGTTCAACAGCCTATACTTTTTCATGGACAGAAAATGGCATTCCGATTGGCAATGGCTCTAGCATTACCGTTGACCCATTGAATACCGGAACAGTCTATTGTGTAACGCTAAGTGAACTTTGTGGCTCACCAACCACCACTGAGTGCATGACCATCACTTTCCCACAAGATATCATTGCCATCATTGACCCTGTAGACAATCAAATTTGTACACCAGGAAACTTTGAAATGCATAATGTATCTACAAATGGCCAAGATATTGCCAGTACGGCTTATCTATTCTCAAATGGAGATAGCTTCAACTTACCAAATCAAGATACCTTATTCCACACCATTGCTCAACCCGGAGACTACGATCTCAGCGTCATCATCACTTCAATTCATGGTTGTATATACAATGGGTTCTTTGACGACCTATTAACGGTAACACCGATGCCGTCTGCAAACTTTACGCTCTCTAAAAATCCAGTGACTTGGTTCGAAACAACCGTTCAAACCAATGACATTTCATCGGGTAACATAGCGCAATACGATTGGTCTTCTCCTGGTTCAACGCAAATCACGAGCAATGGCTCTAGCGCCATCATTTCTTATCCAGAAGGAGTAATGGCTACATACCCAATTATGCTTACTGTCACCACCGTAGATGGCTGTTCAGATTCAATCACCATTGAAATTGAAGTGGTTTCAGACGTCATCTTCTATGCACCTACGGCATTTACACCAGACGACGACGAACACAATCAAGTTTGGTCATTTTACATTGAGGGTATCGATTCAGAAAATTTCCACCTAGCCATTTACAACCGTTGGGGAGAAGTCATTTGGGAAACACATGACCCTAAAGGTTACTGGGATGGTTACTATAATGGCGTCAAAGTTCAGCCAGGAACTTATATCTGGAAGGCCTGGTACAAAGACAAAGACACAGACGGAAAAACAAACAAAACTGGCATGATTCATGTAATCAGGTAGGCATGAAAAATCTACTCATTCCTTCATCCATATTTCTTATTTTGACACAAGTTTCTTGTGCTCAAAATCTAAAGGCGATTGCCAAAGATGTTCAAATTAAAGTGCCAACACAAATTGGTGCCCAAACTCCTCAATTGACCAACGAAGAGGTTATTTCAGGCCTAAAGGAAGCTTTACAGGTTGGCATTGAAAAAGCAGTCAACAAAAGCAGCATGCTAGACGGATTTTTGAAAAATCCTGAAATCCGACTTCCCTTCCCTCCTGATGCTATAAAGGTCAAAGAAAAAGCGCTACAGTTAGGGATGACAGCACAAGTAGACAAATTTGAAACCACACTCAACAGAGCGGCTGAAGAAGCTGTTAAAGAAGCTTTACCAATTTTCAAGGATGCCATACTCAATTTGAGTGTTCAAGATGGGTTTAAAATATTAAATGGTGGGAATGGTGCAGCTAGCGCTTATCTGAAACAACAAACACAAGCCCAACTTTACAACGCTTTTTTACCTAAAGTTAAAGCGGCAACTGCTAAAGTAGGCCTTACATCGTATTGGAACCCGTTAATCACAAAATATAACGCAGCTGTGAAACTTACAGGTGGACAGCAACTTGACCCAGATTTGGATGCTTATATTACACAAAAAGCAATAGATGGTCTTTTCATCTTGGTTACTCAAGAAGAAGATCAAATTCGTGCGAACCCAGCTGCACGTATTTCAGATCTTTTAGCTAAAGTATTTGGTTCTATCAAATAGTGCGTTAATTCGATACTCAATCATGCGTTATCCTGCAACTGAACTCGTTCTTGACAACAAAGGAGCTGTTTATCATTTGGGTTTATTGCCTGAGCAGCTTGCCGATAAAATCATTTTGGTCGGAGATCAAGACCGCGTCGGAAAAATCAGTCGATTTTTTGATGAAATTGAACACCAGGTACAACACCGCGAGTTTGTCAGTCATACAGGTTGGTATCAGCAAAAACGTATTACCGTACTTTCTACAGGCATAGGCACCGACAACATCGATATCTGCATGCAAGAACTCGATGCATTGGTGAATATTGATTTGGTCAATCGTTCAGATAAATCTGAAAATAAATCTTTAGAGCTCGTTAGAATTGGAACCTGTGGTATTCTGCAGCAAAATGTACCTGTACATTCTTGGATCCTTTCGACACACGCTTTGGGCCTAGATAACGTTGCACATTTTTATCCAATTGAATTCAACCAAGAAGAACAAAACTTGCTCGCCTGCATCAATGAGCAAGTTCAGTTTCCTAAAAACATCATTCCATACTTAAGTGCAGCAAATCAAGAATTAGTAGCTCGATTCAATTCTGAAAAAATAAATGCTGGCATTACGGTAACAAGCTCAGGCTTTTACGGACCGCAAGGGCGTTCTTTAAGAATGGAGAGTAACATGCGCAACATTCATTTACATCTAGGTGCTTTTCACAATGCGGAGCATCAAATCATGAATTTTGAGATGGAGAGCTCTGCAATATTTGCTTTGGGCAAAGCTTTGGGGCACAAGTGCACCACATTATGCTTAGGTGTCGCAAATAGACCACTAGAAGAATTCTCTACGGGAATTGATAAAGAGATGGACGAACTAATTCTATACGTTTTAGATCGAATTTAGCAAGGGCAAAAAAAGTCTGAAGTAACTTTTTATTTTAAGTATTTGTCAAGGGTAATGTGTAGGTTAAGCCCCCTAAGGTCTTGACCACTCGCAATGATTTCCCCTGCCCCATTCACCAAAAATGCATTCGGTATAGTGGCTACTTGATAATTGGCTGCGGCTAAACCTTGATCATCTAGAACATGATACTTCCAAGAAAGGTGATCGGTAATGATCGCTTGTTGCCAAGCTGCGTTGTCACGGTCTAAAGAAACACTAAAAACCTCAAAACCTTTGGCATCTTTAAATTCTTTGTTGTGGTACTTTTGATAAGCTTCTACAACATTTGGGCTCTCTTTGCGACACGGGCCACACCAAGATGCCCAGAAATCTATGAGAACTATTTTGCCTCTTAAAGAAGACAATTTGAGTGTTTTTCCTTTTGGAGAAAGCAAACTGATTTCAGGCGCAATTGTACTTGGTGGTGATACAGGCTCAGGCTTGTTTTGAAAGCAAAGTGCATAACAGGCAAAAACCAGTAAAACACCGACAATAAGTATCAAGGGCTTTTTCATCCGATGCGTCTGATGTCGGCGCCAATGTTATTGAGGCGCAGCTCAATGTCTTGGTAACCGCGGTCAATTTGTTCGATGTTGTGAATCACACTCTTTCCTTTAGCGGAAAGCGCTGCAATGAGTAATGAAACACCCGCACGGATGTCTGGAGAGGTCATTTCAATACCTTTTAGGCTGTGCTCGCGGTTGAGTCCGATAACTGTAGCTCTGTGTGGATCACAAAGAATAATTTGAGCACCCATGTCAATGAGTTTGTCTACAAAGAAAAGACGTGACTCAAACATTTTTTGATGAATAAGTACAGACCCTTTAGCTTGAGTAGCAACGACCAAAATAATGGAAAGTAAGTCAG
>JBILTD010000257.1:0-3202 GCA_044371695.1 Crocinitomicaceae bacterium
GACAAACGACCTTTAAGATCACCATTGATACGTCCTCTTACTTCTCCGTAATCTACATAAGTTTCAATACCAGGAGTGCGGTACATATCTGGTGCATATTCTAATCCTGGGCTGTCGGCATTAGACACGCAGGAGTTCAATAGCAATGACAGTGTCAAGGCTGCTCCACTAAATGCTGTGTAAACGATCTTTTTCATGTGGCCCTGTACTTATTTAATTTCTTTTTTATCGAGTTCGAGGTAACCTGTTTCTTGCAACATGTTATCGAGATCCGCTTCAGTCAAATTGTGGTTTTCGCTTAAGCGAATTTCCATCACAAATTTGTCGTCTGTTGTGCGTGGATCTGGGTTTTGAGCAGGCATACCTGGCAATGTTTTGTTGCGAAGTAGGTAAGTGATCGCCATACCGTGGGCAGCACACATTACCGTAAACTCAAAACTAATTGGAACGAACGCCAACATGTTCTCTAGGTAAGAGAAATTTGGTTTACCACCAATGTTCATTGGCCAGTCAACTACCATGAAAAAACGCATTCCGATAGTAGCTAGTGTCAAACCAACTAAACCATAAAGGAAGGCCATGATACCAAGACGTGTATTTTTTACACCAATAATTGGATCGATACCGTGAATTGGGAACGGAGAAAAAACCTCTGAGATTTTTACACCTTTTGAGACGAGCTTTTTAGCGCTGTTTTTGAGCACTTCGTCGTCGTCATACATTACGTATAGAACTTTATCTGACATAGCCTTTGCTTAATGATGTTTGTGATAATCTGGTGATTCTTTGTAAGATTGACCTGAACCTTTGAGGATGGTCTTCACTTCATTGAGTGCCAATACTGGGAAGTAACGAGCAAACAACAAGAAGAATACGAAGAACAAACCAATTGTACCGAGGTAAACCGCGATATCGATATGACTTGGGAAGTGCATACTCCAGGCAGCTGGAATGTAGTCACGGTGAATAGAGGTAACGATGATTACGTAACGCTCAAACCACATACCGATGTTTACTACAATCGAAATAAAGAACGTAAACAACAAGCTGCGGCGTAATTTGCGGAACCACATTAACTGTGGAGAGATGACGTTACAAGTCATCATGGACCAGTATGCCCACCAGTAAGGACCAGTAGCACGGTTGATGAAGGCGTAAGATTCATACTCAACACCAGAGTACCAAGAGATGAAAAGCTCAGTGATATAAGCAGTACCTACAATTGAACCGGTTACCATGATAACGATGTTCATGTATTCTACGTGCTTTGTGTGGATGTAAGCTTCTAGACCCATTGCCTTACGCATGATGAGCAAGAGTGTCTGTACCATGGCAAAACCAGAGAATACCGCACCTGCTACGAAGTAAGGAGGGAAAATAGTGGTGTGCCATCCAGGGATAACTGAAGTGGCGAAGTCAAAGGATACGATCGAGTGAACCGAGAATACAAGCGGTGTTGCCAAACCAGCTAATACCAAAGAAACCAATTCAAAACGGTTCCAGTGCTTAGCGCGACCTGACCAACCAAAAGAAAGGATGCTATACATCTTTTTGGCAAGTGGTTTCTTAGCGCGGTCACGGATGGTAGCGAAGTCAGGAATAAGACCGATGTACCAGAATACCAACGAAACTGAAAGGTAAGTTGAGATCGCGAATACGTCCCAGAGAAGTGGAGAGTTAAAGTTTACCCATAAAGAACCAAATTGGTTCGGAATAGGCATTACCCAGTAACCTACCCACAAACGACCCATGTGGATCAGCGGGAAAGTACCTGCCATAAATACGGCAAAAATGGTCATGGCTTCCGCAGAACGGTTGATGGCCATACGCCATTTCTGACGGAACAATAAAAGTACGGCTGAGATCAAGGTTCCGGCGTGACCAATACCTACCCACCAAACGAAGTTGGTGATATCCCAAGCCCAACCAATTGTTTTGTTCAGACCCCAAACACCGATACCAGTGCCTAAGAGGTACATGATGCTTCCGACTCCGTAAAGACCAATAACGAGGGCAATTCCGAAGAGGATATACCACATTTTTGGCGCCTTGTCCTCAATTGGACGACATACATCTTCTGTTACGTCATGGTAGGTCTTGTGACCTAATATGAGGGGCTCTCTGATTGCTGCTTCCTTTTGCATTGCAGTAGTTTAATTGAATGATTAATGATGAGCTTCTTCTGATACTTGAATATGATCGAGCAAAGCGTTGTCTTCGTTGCGAACCTTCACTTGATACCAAACGTTTGGCTTCACACCTACTTCTTCTAAAGCTTGGTAAGCACGAACACCTTCTGACTTCTCGCGAATCATTGATTTGAGGTCATTCCAGTCTCCGACTACGATAGCGTTAGTAGGACAAGCGTCAGAACATGCTGTAGCAAATTCACCATCAGCAATAACTCTCGCTTCTTTCTTAGCAACAAGTTTAGTTGCTTGGATACGCTGAACACAAAGCGAACATTTTTCCATTACCCCACGAGTACGTACTGTAACGTCTGGGTTGAGCACCATACGACCGAGGTCATCTTGTGCTGGGTTCACTTCAGTAAATTTCTTGTAAGAAGGGTAGTTGAACCAGTTGAAACGACGCACTTTATACGGACAGTTATTCGCACAGTAACGCGTACCGATACAACGGTTATAGGCCATTTGGTTCAAGCCTTCGTTTGAGTGTGTAGTTGCAGCTACCGGACAAACTGTCTCACATGGTGCGTGGTTACAGTGGTGACACATCAATGGCATGTGAACCACAGATGGGTTCATGGCAGCGATTTCTGCGTTGTCGTAGCTGAATGTTTCTTTATCTTTCTTCGCTCCTACTGCAGCTTCTTCGTCAGAAGCAAAGTAGCGGTCAATGCGCAACCAATGCATCTCACGACCACGGCGAACTTCGTCTTTACCTACAACCGGAACGTTGTTCTCGGATTGACAAGCAATAAGACAAGATCCACAACCAATACAAGAAGAAAGGTCAATAGAGATCCCCCAACGGTGACCAATTTTTTCTACAGGATGAGCTGCCCAGAGGTCAAACTCTGAAACAGGTGCTTCAACGTGATCACCATGTTTGTCGAGCTTTTGAAGTTTATGGGCTTCGTTGTAAGCATCTTTTTCACGGTTCTTGAAGATAGAAAGCGTTGTTTCGCGAACAATTGAATCACGACCCATAACGGTGTGATGAATTTGTGTCGCGGCAA
>JBILTD010000255.1:0-3195 GCA_044371695.1 Crocinitomicaceae bacterium
ACTTCTGCCGGGACCTACACGCTTACTGCTACAGGTGCCAATGGTTGTACAGATACAGAGAACATTACCATAACTTCTCAAGGCAATACTATTCCGACCTTTAACCCTATTGCACCAATTTGTGCCGGTGGCTCATTCAACCTGCCAACTAACTCACTTAATGCAGTTATTGGTTCATGGTCTCCCAACCCGAACTTTTTCAGCACCACTACTTATACCTTTACACCAAATGCTGGGCTTTGTGCCAATCTAGTTACATTAACTGTTGTTGTCAATCCATATCCTGTCATTAATGCTATCAATGATACTATTTGTGCTGGGCAAACAGGAACCATTTCTACTCAAGTTACAATCCCTGGCGGAACATATAATTGGACTGGAACAACAAATACATTGGCCAGCTTAAGTCTTGCGCTTAATTTTTCAAATAGCTATCAGGTTATTTATACTGTTGCAGGATGTGCAGACACGGCCTTCGCCAGCATTGAGGTCAAGCCTGTTCCGCAAGTAACGGTTCAAAATTCAACTATTTGTTTGGGGCAAATAGGAAGTGTTTCTGCCTCAGCAAATTTGCCAAACGGGACTTGGCAGTGGTCAAACGGAAGTACTACAAGTTCACAAGCATTAAGCCCAGTTGCGACCACAAATTATAATGTTGTCTATACCTTAAATGGCTGTAATTCTCTTCCGGCAACGGCTACAATTACCGTACTCCCGGTGCCAAGCATTATTGTAAACAGCCCAACCATCTGTCTCGGAGATCCAGCTTTACTCATTGCTACAGCTAACCCAGCTGGTGGAAACTTTTATTGGGGGCCAACAGCTAGCGCCGGAAATAACCAAATAACAGTAACCCCAACCCAAGATACAATTATTCAAGTTTACAATGTTCTCAATGGTTGTTATAGCGACACCATTTTCTCTCAAATTACTGTAAATCCACTTCCAATCAGCAATATAAGTGCATCTATCAACCAAGGATGCGTGCCTATCTCCGTTGTTTTTACACCAGATATCACCACTTATGATTCTTATTCTTGGGAAAGCAACAACCAAAATATTGGTACCACTACATCACTCACTTTTGATTTTATTAGTGCGGGCACCTACAACATCACATTAACAACCACACTGAATGGTTGTACAAGTACAGCTTCCTTAACTAACCCAATACTTGTAGATGCCTACCCAATTGCAGCTTTTGAACCTTCATCAGACATGTTTACTGAGCCGGGTCAAGGATTGTCATTTTGGAATAATTCAAGTGGCGCTCAAACTTATCTTTGGGACTTCGGAGACGGAAGCACATCAACTGAATTTGCGCCTTTCCACCTCTTCAACAATAGTGAAAACCAAGCGATAAATGTAATGCTTGTGGCTGCTTCAAATTTAGGTTGTTCAGACACTACCGAATTTCTTATTGAATTTGACCCTGGGCTCGTTTACTATATTCCGAATTCATTTACTCCTGACGGCGACCAATACAATCAAGTATTTCTACCGATTTTCACTTACGGTATCGATCCTAGTAATTATTCTTTCGAGATTTATAATCGCTGGGGTGAATTAATTTTTGAATCCAAAAATCCAGCAATTGGTTGGGACGGGACCTACGGGCCAAACGGCATCCAATGCCAAAATGGTTCATATATTTACAAGATAACAATCAAAGTGCCTTCTCGAGACGAAAGAAAAGTTTTTGAGGGTCACATAAATCTGATTCGCTAATGGTAAAAAAACTACTACTACAACTGCTCATACTTTTAGGACTTCAAATGAGTGTTTTCTCCCAAGGAACACCAATTAGTGTGGGTACACAAGTAACAACATTTACGAGCATGATTCGCGGTTATCATTTTACCGCACCAACAAGCTTCACTATTTGTGGTTTATACATTCCGCCAGATGCAGCTCCAACGGGTACACAAACCATTCGTGTTGTTAAGTTTACAGCGGGGCCTCCTCCTGCTTTTGCAGGTACCACGAACAATTTTATTCAATTGTTTACCATCACTAATGCACCAGCAACACAAGTTGTTGCATGTAATATCCCTATTGCCGCAGGCGAAATTATTGGTGTTTATGGGGCCAGAGGGGCCAACTGTGTAAACAGCTATGGTCCAGCTAATTTTGTAACAAGCATCAACGGTTTCAATGCCACACTTCAACGCAGTGGCATGCAATCTTGCCCAGCTGGTACAGGAGCGCCAATGGCCAATATTTGGTCAGAAGTCAACTATAACATTGGCCGAATCAATATGTACATCAACTGCTGCACAACTCCTACTTTAACAGCCAGTAATACAAGTCCTATTTGTAGTGGCCAAAGTCTTAATTTTGGCGCAGTACCGAATCCAACTGGGACCAACTATACCTACAGCTGGACAGGGCCTAACAACTTTACCTCAACTTTACAAAATCCGACAATACCGAGCCCTACTATTTTAGCTGCAGGTACTTATACCGTCACACTAACTGTTCCAAACTGTGGGACATCTAACGCAACCACAACCGTAACTGTCAATCCGGGGCCGGCCGTGAGTGCAACACCCGCAACTATTTGTGTGGGTGGTTCCACGACTCTCACGGCAAATTCTGCTGTAACTGGTGGAACGTACAACTGGTTATTAAATGGAACATCCATAGGTTCAGGATCTAGTGTAAGTGTTTCGCCCACAAGCACCACAACCTACACCATAGAATACACCGCCAATGGTTGTACAGGTACGAACACAGTTACTGTAACAGTTGAAGCAACGCCACAGCCCACTGTAACCGTAGACTCTATTTGTGTTGGCTCAAGCGGAACCTTATTTGTGAACAATGTAAGTGCAGGAGGTAGTTATTTATGGAATACGGGTGCAACTTCCTCGAGCTTAACTGCTACGCCATTATCTACTACAAATTACAGTGTTGTTTTCACGAGTGCAAATGGTTGCATAAGCCCAAGTGTAAGCGGAACTATTGTAGTTAAACCTTACCCAATCATCACAAGTTCCAATGATACGATTTGTTTTGGCAGTTCAACTAATTTGGCTACGCAAGTAGATTTACCTGGTGGATCCTATACTTGGAGCCCAATTGCGGCAAGCAGTAGTTCAGTTACCGTAACGCCTACCACAACTACAACCTATACCGTTATATATGACCTACTTGGTTGTCAAGACACTACACAAATGACTGTTTTAGTGAATC
>JBILTD010000056.1:0-9992 GCA_044371695.1 Crocinitomicaceae bacterium
CGGTAACCGTCGAGTGATTTTTTCTCAGCTTTTGTACATACATGAAAAAAGGCAGCTATTTAGCTGCCTTTTTTATTTAGAAGGATTTCACTCAACTTATAGATTCTTTTTTGCGAGGTAAAAATCCACACGTTCGATAGTATTATCTTCAAGTCTTTCATTCATTTCGTCGAGAGTTTTTGGCGGCGGAACAATCACTTTGTCACCTTTTCTCCAATTGAGAGGCATGGCAACTTTGTATTCGTCTGATGTTTGAAGAGCCTCTAAAACACGAATAATTTCATCCATGTTTCGTCCTACGTTAAGGGGATAGTACATCATTAAGCGCACCTTTTTTGTAGGATCAATAAAGAATACTGCTCTAACTGCAGCTGTTTCACTTTCGTTAGGTTGCAACATGCCATAAAGCTTACTTACTTTCATATCGATGTCAGCAATAATTGGGAAATCAAAATATACCCCAGTTCTTTCGCGCACATTATTTACCCAAGCTAAGTGGGAATGTATACTGTCTATGCTTAAACCAAGTAACTCAGTATTTAAAGCATCAAATTTTTCTTTTTCTAGTGCGAACCCACTCATTTCGGTTGTACAAACTGGAGTAAAATCTGCTGGATGCGAAAAAAGAACTATCCATTTTTTTGGCGCAAATTCTGAAAATTTGATTTTCCCCTTTGTTGTTACCGCTTCAAAATCTGGAGCAAAATCTCCTATTCGCAACATTTGTGTGTTTATTGTTTCCATCTTATAAATTTAATTTATTAACAATTCAAAAGTATAGACAAAAGCAATGTTGAAATGCAACATAAGTTGCAGATTGGATTTATTGTTTAGGATAAACGCCTTATTTTTCTTTTTTGATAATAATGGCAACTCTTTCGTTACAATGAAAAGCCAGCAATTATACTGCTGGCTTTTTTGTTTTTGAGATTTTATACACTTGAAAAGGAATATTCATTCCAATATTAATCGATTAAATCTAAAACTTTTGCGAGTTCTCTATCTTTCAGCGTAACAGTATTTCCTTTGTCATGCGTCGATAATATCACATGAACTTTAGTGTACTCGTTGGTCCAAATAGGGTGGGTGCCAGAGGGTGGCGGGGTAATAATCCACTTAAAGAGTCAAGAAAAATTTCCTACCTTCGTATGACTGCACATTGGAAGGGATTCCATTACGCTGGAGTAAGTTATTTCTTAATTTGGTATAGGAATTTTCTTTTATCGGATTCATCTTTTATACGACTGATGTATCCGGGATAAATGTTGTCTAAGTCATTTAATAAACGATGCCTTCTTAATTTCTTACTGTCTTGAATTAGATGGGATATATCTAGTATTTCATCTAATTCATCAACATTAATTTGTTTTCCTTTATACTTCTCTAATCTGTTTATTATTTCAAGCATTTCAGGTTTTAACTTGTTTTTTGAAGGAATATTTCGAAAATATAGCTTCAATAAAAACAAGATTACAACAACTATGGAAATAAAAAGAAATGCCACAGGAAATATTGACACTTCATCTAGCAAATACAACGGCATTTTTGAAAACTTTTCATTCGAATAATAAGCATCCACATTGATTTTTAATGTATCAACAAGTAGCTCATTTTGAAAACGCAATGCTCGAATATAATTGTCCTTTTCTGCATGTAAGTAGCTAAGCCTACCGCCTGAAGACCACAGATTTTGAGGAATAATCCGAGCATATACTGTACCTTTTTTTATTAGACCTATCGTTTTTCCATTTTCATAAACTTCAAAATCCTCGGTTGTTATTGTTCTTTTATAACCATTAAAAAATGGATTACTAACATAACTAGATAAGCGCCATTTTTTAGAATTTAAATTGAGGACATAGACGTTTTTATCGTAGGTATCTTTATACACGCCATTTCCAGATTTTGAATTGTGAGAGAAGATCATTTTATTGCCAATTCGGGCAATGATGCCTTCTATAAATTGTGGCTTAGCACCAAAACTTGGGCATACTTCCCACCCATATTTTGAAAATACCAGGAGTTCATTATTTGTCCTAAAAAATCCATATCCGCCTATTTGGTAAATGTCATTTTTAAAAGAAAATAGATAACGATTGAAATTAAAGCCATGAAATTTTGAGTGATCTAAGCGTACTATATGGTTTCCTTTGATTTTAAACAAGTTAGAATATCCATTGAAATTAAAAAATGTATCCTTCCCAATAATTGTAAAGTTTTGAAATCCAATATGAAATGGATTTTCAGGGCTTGTGCCTGTTGCAGTTGAGCAGGCCTTAATTAGGAGAGATTTTTGATCTTGGCTTGGGATGGATTGGCCATAAAGCAAAGTAGCAATGCAGCAATTTAAATAAAAGATAAACTTCAAAATTTAGTTTTTTACAATGCTAAGGATATCTCCAAAAAAAATTGGTTTTAACCGATTACATTTTACTGAGTATGTGTTTTTTTTATGATTGAAGATCGGTTTCATGCTTGCAATAAATAAAAGAAACCAATTTAATACCGTCATTTGAAAATACCCAAATTTTTATTTACGTACTTCAGCCGTGATTTTAAACTATATTACTTATGATGACTTCAAAAAATATTTTATCAGTTACCGGGTTGATGTTCTTGACCTTATTTGCTTGTTCAGGACCTACAGTTGATGTTAAAGCAGAACGCGAAAAATTTGACAAAGAAAAGGGACTGCTATACTATGAGCATGAATTATTTTCTGGAAAAGCAGTCAGTTTTTTTGCTGATGGTGAGGTTGAGGAATCTATGGAATATAAAGATGGCAAAAAACATGGCCAAGGGTTGTCCTACTATAGAAACCCAAAAGGTCAATTAAAAGAGGAAGTCAATTTCATAGAAAATGAAAAAAATGGTGCATCAATTGAGTACTATGAAAATGGAAAAGTAGAAAAATCATGTAATTATGATAAAGGTGACTTAGATGGGAAATTTGAGACTTTTTATGAAAATGGTCAACTCCGCTACTCAGTTATTTACAGTCGAGGAGAAAAAAATGGAAAAGAAGAAGCATTTTATGAAAATGGTAAATTAAGAGAAATCGGAACTTTTATAAATGGAGAGAAAGCAGGCACTCACAAATCATTTTATGAAAGTGGTAAATTAAAATCATCAGCAACCTATTCAAATGGAGAGCTAAAGGGAGAATATAAGTTCTATGATGAGAACGGTAAGTTATCTCATTAATGAGTTTGAATTGTAAATAAAAAATAAATTTTATGAAATCAAATGTCACACTTTTAGCATTATCTATTTTGTTACCAGGATTATTGCTATTACTTCCCATCCATACAGTTTATAAATTGAGTTTATTTGAATTAGGGTTTATGGATTTTCATACCGCAATGTCAAGTTATAATTTACCATATGATACTGATTTCCGAGCTTTTTCAATTTGCTTGGGAATTATTATTACGGGGTTAGTTTCGATTTCTCTCCTATTTATTAATCCTGAAAAAAAACTTTCTAAGTGGTATTTCTGGGGGTTCGTATTATTCTTTAATTTTCTAGCGTGGGGCTCTACAATTCTATCAACATCAGAACTAACAGGTGCAAAAATTGAATGGGGAACTGCTCAAGGAATCTTAATAGTTTGCATCATTCTTCAAGCACTATCAATATACAAGCACCCTCGAGTCAGTAAAATTTTTGGTAGTTAACAGACAATTAAGATTAGACTTAGCGAATTCGCTGGAGTAAGTTACTCGAAAGAAACTTTATTCAAGAAAAGAACGGTGCGCTTGCGCTTGACGTCTTCGTCGTCTTTATTTTTAATGTATTGTACGCCGTAAGACAAGAAGTATTTGTCGTACCAGAAAGAGATGTTGCTATATGTACCCCTTATCTTGTCATTTTCGTTGGTGGTATTGATGGGGTTTGATGTTTTTTCGTTGAGAATTTCTCCTTCGAAAGAAAACGACTTAGAGTAGATATTTCGGCCATCAGCATATACTAACTGTATGCTATTTTGCTCCCTTGCAGCGATTCGAATAAATGTTTTAGCCACCATTGGTTTGTACCATAAGTACATTTTAAAAACTTGGCTCCAAAGTAATTCACCTTTTGCATTGAATTTGGCTATCATGGCGTGGGTGTATTGGTAGCCATCGAAGACTTGAACAGTGGTGGTAGTCTGTTTGCCATTAGCATACGTAGTACGAGTTTCTGTTCGATAAGTAGGGTAGTATGCTTCTGTAATCAATAAAAAATCTTTGTCAACAGCAATGAGGTCATGCAAGACAAGTCGTTGATTCGCTTCAAGTTCTTTGCCGCGCTTAGCCTTGCGCTCTTTTTTCATTTCGATTCGTTGTTGACTTCTTTCAGGAAGAAAAGAAAGGTAGTTCGGGATGTCTAAAAAATTATAGGTGGTAATATTTGTGATATTGCCGTCAGAAGAACTCGCGAAATATATACCGTTATTAGGTCCAGTCACAGTACTTCCATAGCTTCCGGCAATAGAAACTTCTTCAGGACCAACCGCGCCAACTGTTATCGATTTGATGATTTTCTCACCGCCTTCATTTATCATTTGAGGTACTGCCATTTTTCCGTCTAAATCAATCGATAACAGGTATGCAAATGAAACCAGTCTTGATTTATAGACCCTAAGTGAAAGGTAAAATTTGTTGGCGCCTTCTAAATATTGGAGATTAATGGGTGCCGTACGACGTTGTTTGTAGCCCTCGACAACAATTGGTGTTGCTGTAGCAGTTTGGTTTTCTAAATCAAAGAAAAGGAATACAGCACCATTTTTACCTTGTCCTATAGCTGCTGCCATTTGTCCTACGACATAAAAAGAATGGATGCTGTAAAAACTGCTTTTACCTTCTAGTTCAATATCTAAACGTTTGGTTGTTTTATTTTTGACGTCAAATTGGTAAATATAAATGGGCAAATTCCGTTTAAATGCCATGTGATAAATACTTTCTTCTCCTTCGAATGTTGCAACAATTGGGTGCGATGGATCAAAGTCAATAGGATTTGTTTCGTACAGTTCTAAATCAGCATTATAGACATCGTGATGCAAGTACAAATTACTTTTTATACCTCCTTCTTTACTGATGCTTTTTACAACCACCCCATGTTTGCCCATTGTGTATACGGTTTCATTGTAACGGCCATCTTTGAGGTCAATCTCTACGCGTTTTTCAGTGGTTTTGAGTTGCTGTGAAAAGATTATATTACTTAGAATTATAAAAGTGAAGAATAATCTAGTTTTCATGCGGTGAGATTTTTGACTAAAAGTACAAAACTTTTCTTTTGGCTCTTTTGTTACCTTTGTCTATGCAAGAAAAGAAAGGCATTGCCATACTTGGTTCGACGGGGTCGATTGGGACACAAGCTTTAGACGTCATTGAGGCGTATCCAGATTATTTTGATTTACAGGTATTGACAGCAGGTAAAAACGCCGATTTACTGATCGAACAAGCCAAAAAATTTCAGCCCAATTCGGTTGTAATTACTGACGAAACCCAGTACCAAAAGGTCAAGGAGGCATTGTGGTCTGAGGATATTCATGTCTATGCAGGCCAGGAGGCGCTTTGCCAAGTGGTTGAATCTAAAGAAGTGCATACCGTGCTTACTGCATTAGTTGGCTATGCAGGTCTCAAACCAACCATTCATGCCATAGAGGCGGGTAAAACAATTGCGCTTGCCAACAAAGAAACGTTGGTTGTGGCGGGTGAGCTTATTACAAAATTAGCCCAAGAAAAAGGGGTGAATATTTACCCCGTTGACTCCGAACACTCAGCTATTTTTCAGTGCTTAGTGGGTGAATTTCATAATCCAATTGAGAAAATTTACCTTACTGCATCTGGAGGCCCATTCCGCGGTTTTACTCTCGAGCAATTGCAACAAGTAAGTCTCGAGCAAGCACTCAAGCATCCTAACTGGAGCATGGGTGCTAAAATTACCATTGATTCAGCGAGTCTGATGAATAAAGGTTTAGAAGTCATTGAAGCGAAATGGCTCTTTGGCTTAAAGCCCGAACAAATAGATGTCATTGTGCATCCGCAGTCAATTGTGCATAGTTTGGTACAATTTGAAGATGGCAGCATGAAAGCACAAATGGGCCTCCCTGACATGAAGTTGCCTATTCAATTTGCTTTGACCTATCCGGCGCGTTTCAAAACAGATTTTCCACGTTTCAACTTCATGGATTATCCGCAACTCACCTTCGAGCAGCCAGATAGAAAGGTTTTTAAAAATCTAGATTTAGCCTACCAAGCGATGAATGACTTGGGAACTGCTGCTTGTGTTTTGAATGCGGCAAATGAAGAAGCAGTTGCTGCATTTTTGGAAAGAAAAATTGCCTTCTTAGAAATTGGTCAGCTCAATGAACAGTGCATGCGCAACATTTCAAATGTGCTCAACCCTCGCTATGAAGATTTTGTGGCAGCCGACGCGCAAGCCCGTGCATACGTACAAGCTCAACTCGGACATTAATTTTAAAAGAAAGCACGCAATTCCATGCCTCCACTATGAATGCTGCGTTGATCTTGCATGGCACGGCCGTTATAGTGTAAACTCATTTGTAGATTTTTTCCTAGATTTTTTTGGAAATTGAGCCCCCATGTCAGGTTGGATCCTGCCCGCAGCCCTTCTAACATTTCATAGGCCACTGCAGATTGCTGAGAGCCACTGAAATCAAAATAGATATACTTTATATTTCC
The DNA here is from genome assembly GCA_044371695.1 of Crocinitomicaceae bacterium. Lineage (GTDB taxonomy): Bacteria > Bacteroidota > Bacteroidia > Flavobacteriales_D > Crocinitomicaceae > UBA952. The sequence continues at coordinate 6,690 of JBILTD010000056.1, forward strand.
TGTAATACTCGATTGTTCGGTTTTATTTATTTTCCAAGAACAGTCAATAGAGCGGGCTAAACTTTTTTCGGGGCCGTAAATTGGATTATTTTGTTTTTGGGTAAGCCCTGCTGTTACACTCAAGCGCAGTTTGCTTTCTTGCTGATAGATCAATTGTGGTTTGAAATCTAGAATTTCTAGTTGGTAATTTCGCCCAGCAGTGTAGTCAGCAAGTGCCCTGAGCTGTCCTTTACTTAGGGTCGTCTCAAGTGCAAAGGCCTTCCCAATATTCCAGCGCAAATTAAGTTGATGATTGAGGTTTGCCCTGGCGTCTTGTCCGTTAGCTAGTAGGTTTTTACTTTGGTTATTGCTCCAGTTATAAGCTGCTGAAAAAACTTGGCTATTGCGGTTAAAAAACAAGGAATTGGAGAGTTGAGAATTGGCAAATAGTAAGGTATTGTTATTAATTTGAGTAGCCAGCGGATTGAGCCATTGTGCTAAATTGGCTTCGTTGATTTTGCGCTGAATACGGATTTTAGTTTGATTCGAGAACTTAGTGAAGAATCCAAGTAACCCTGTTCTATTGCGCCAGAGTTGTTCGGGTCTCCATAAGATACTTTGGTTCCATTCATTGGCATAAACGGCAGCGTAATCGGTGCTTGGAACGAAAATCCGAATGTATTGTGCTTGGTCAATATATTGTGCTATTTCAAATTCGTTGAGGTCCTTGATGCCGTCGTTGTTGTAGTCAATCCAGGCATAAATGCCTTGTCCGTCATTGACTCTTAAATACTGAAAGCGTCTCTTTTGCTCGAGGCCGGAACCCAATTCATAAAACGTATTGATCACGAGTGCATTTTTGAAAAATTTACCATTGTAATCGATGCGTCCTACCGCGCTATTTTCAGGACTTTGCGCAATAAGTGTAGAGTCTAATATAAGAAGTTGTCTCAACCCAAGAATGGTTTGAAGTTTGTGCTTAGGGTGCCCCTCCCATTTAAGTTCAACGCCAGCGGTCCGTGCCTTTGCTGCTACATCTAGCGCGCTTGAATCTGTTCTCCAATCGTAGCGTTCTCGATAAAAAACTTTGAGATCGAGGTCTTTTTTTGGCTGATAACTGACGTAGGTTTGGGCATCAAAAAATTGGTATGATTCTGGGGTTAATTGTTGTTGACTCTCAAAAATATTCCACTCGTGGTCATCGGTGAATCCAACTTGAAAAATACCAAGTTGTTTGCTCACTTTAGCTCGATGTCTGATAAATGTATTTTGTAAATTGGTTTGTTGCGCTTGCATGGCGAAGCCATCCCATTTTGCCTCCCAACCTTTATTTTTCCAAGCGCCTTCCGTGTAAAATTTCTGTCCATTAAAATTGGTGTCGATTTGAAAATTTTCTAATTTGAGTTGTACTTGACCTTTTTGACTATTTTGCCATTTCTGTTCAAGCGCCATTTGTAACTGTGAACCATTGATCTGTTGACCACGAATATTCCAGTCCCGGTCAAATTCTACAGCCCTGAACTGTTCTATCGGAATAAATCGTTTTCCTAGATAGGTGTAATGAATAGTGCTTTCTCGGATAAGTTGAGCACTGTCTTGCCATTTTACATATTTGCGTGCGATACCGCCTTTTGACGCAAAACCCAGGTTATTTTGGTCATCTTTACTTGAAAAGAGATTGAGGTCATTCTCACTGATCGTGTTTTCTGTATAAAGGCGCCATTTGGAATTAAGTTGATAGGATACCCCGGAACTGAGCATTTGCTTTCGCTGAGGTGTTTCTACTTTTCGAATTGGTGCAAAATTTCCTTGTGGAATTCCGTTTTCTGGTTTGACCCATTGGTAGAATATACCTGAGGCATTGATGCCAGCTTGGATATAATCTCCTTGGTGCTCGCCAACTTGTGTAAATGTGCAGCGATAAGTAGCTAATTGTGGGTTCACACTCAGCACAAAAACACTGTCATAGCCTAAACTATCTATCATTTGATACATATTGGCGTTTTCTAAAAACCCAACATTGTCAAAGCCCGGAACGGTTGCTGAATTAAGCTGATCGCCGATTTGGCTTAGACTTAGTTGCTGCTCTGTTGACAAAAGCTGTTGCAGTGGTTGATTCTTGAGGTCTTGTTCTTGATAGGCGGCTACCCAAACCTGAATTTTTTCATTTTCAAATCGCGAAGTATGCTGTAGTAAGCTTCTACTATAATTTTGATCTGCATATTGAAATTCTACCACGATACGTACGTCTTTAGTGATCAATTGACGAGATGTAAAGGTGAGTTCGGCGGTATTGTAATCGATGATGTAGTCGAATTCTTGACCGCGCGTGAGTAGTTTACCATCAATATAAATTTTCTCGGTTCCGGACAAGATACTTATGTAAGGTTCGTTATTGGCGCCATTGAGTCGATACGGCCCTTGTACTGCTTCCTTTCCCTGAATAATTTGACGTTGAAATTTCCCTTTAGATAGCCCTACTGTACTTTGTGTGAAAACCTTGCCATTTTTTATCTTCCATTGGTAAGACCCGGTTAAGCCCTGCCCACGTTTTTTGTAGATAAGAAAGTCACTGTAGTTTGGATTTTGCAGCCAAAAATCACCAGCTATAATTTTTAGATCTTTGTTGTGAACCTGAATAAAAACTTGATCGAATTCTTTGAGTTGATTGGTACTTCCTGACGCTTGAAGCGGAATATTGGCGTCGGAGAGTGCGGCTGTGAGTGTTAAGTTCGGTGTAATTTGGCCATTGAGTTGCAAATTAAGTGAAGATTGCAAGCCCAAGCTTTGGTTATTACCAAAGCCTACTCCTCTGGATAGACTACCATTTTTTTGTATGCTGTTACCCCCAAAAATATCCTGAGAGTTGGCGTTACTGATTTGAAATTTAGCGCGTTCGGCGGCTTCATAATCCGTAGGGTTTACAGTAAACTTGTAGGGCTGCCAGACTTGTTTGAGCGCAAAAGGAAACACCTGATAAAATAAGTAGAGCGTATCTACTGGCGGTGTAAGCCAAACAAATTGGTTCTTATCAAATTGGATGACATAGTGGTCTTGGTTAACTTCAATACGTTGCTTTTGTTGTTGATCTTTGTAAAAAGACAATGACGGTACGTAAATAGCTTGGCTATCTAAAAATTGTTGAGCAAAAGTAGGTTGAAGTGCTTTAAACTTCGGTTTCAATTGTGCAGCAGCACTGAAGCAAACCACAATGATGCTAGAAAAAAGGAATAGAAACTTGTTTAAAGTTGGTTTCATGGGCACAAGCCCTTCATTAACGCAATTTTAGCCCAGGAATTGTTAGTCAATAACACTAAATCCGGT
>JBILTD010000206.1:0-3179 GCA_044371695.1 Crocinitomicaceae bacterium
GCAATTCGCCTGAAGTATTGAAATCAACCGCTGAAGAAGGCAAAGTGTAGTTCAACATCGGTTTTGCAAATATTTCGAATGAAGGCAATAAATTAATTCCAAGTTTTGATCCTAAGGTAACACCAATAGTTGAAAGATCGTATACCAAACCGCCGCCAACCGGTGTTGCTGTAGTAGAAAATATACCTACACCTAACTCAGGAGAAAGAGAAATACGCCCTCTTTTGGTTAAATAAAGTTCTTTTGAAAACCCAGCGTATACCCCAAAACTTGAGCAGTCGTACTTTAAATCTGCATATCCTTGCTCAATTCCTGGAAGGGCTGCAGGGTCAATGCTGTTAAAATAGTCTTTTCCACTTTCCGTTAATTCAAAAAGTTGAATGCCCGTTTGTGTTGTAGCACTGATTCCTAAAGAAAAATAAAAACCTCTTAGAGCTTTCGAAGTAGGCATCGATTTTTTCGTCAGTGCTGACAATCTGTAATCAAAACCCACGTAAAATCCGTTAGACATACCATTTCCTATGTTAGTACCTAACATAATATCAATACCTCTATCTTCTTTCATTTCGAGTAAGTAACCAGAATATAAATTTTTTCCGCCTTGCTGTCTGAAATTTGATGGAACCATATCTCCGGTTGCTACCTTACTGTTGTTAGATACCTCATAGGCACGAACTACTGCCTCGCGAACTTTCTTTTCATTTCCTTTTTTATTCACCTTAATAGAATAAACAAAAAATCTTTGGTCAATATAAAGCCCTTCTTTAGTTCCAAGCTTTGCTTGAGTAGGATAACTATTAAAGATTGCGGCTCTCATCTTGAACTCATCAATCTTTTTAGACGATTTGAAAATAACGTTATCTTGCATTAATTCAGGAACCCTTGACAACAATTCTTCCATAGACAATCTTTTAATGAGACCGCTCTCATATGTTTTGGGGTCATTTGATTGAGATGAAATTGTAGTTTCAGGTAAGAAATTGCCGTACACTCTCTCTAAAGGAAAAACAAATTGATTAAATTTATTTAAACGCTCTGCACGATCTCCTCCAGTTGATTGATCTACCCACAAATCATTGTAGAAAATATTAGAAATAGAATCATTCCAAGTGAGTTTATAAATTTGACAGTTGTATTTAACAACCCAACCCTCTTGAGTTCTAGCTACTGGTGTGAAAGTAGTCTTGGATTTTTCTGCAGCTTTTCTTCTCTTTGCATCTTGAGCATCATAGTATTGTTCATACGTTTGAATTTCTGCAAAGTCATAAGCAACAATAAAACAACTTTTTAAAAGGTTATCAGCTATTTCGGTATACACCTTCATGTTGTCTTTTGAAGCCCCTGAAGTGAGTGCTTGACCATCAGTAGCAGAATACATAGCTGCCTTAGTAATTTCATCCATGCTGAAATTTCCACGACTGTCACGACCCCAAATATTTGCGATAATATCACGCGATTGCTGAGCATAAGTTAATGCAGGAGTTTGAGCTTCATTGGAAACAACCGAACGATCTGATTTCCTGTTGTCAAAACGTGGGGGAACAGGCAACTTGCCAAAGTAAGCAATTAAGCTTTGTTCAACATTGCTCTGTGGCGTTAAAAAAGCATAGTTCACAGAAGGCCTGTTAAATTGCTTCATAACTTTTGTGCCACCTTCTTGTGAAAAGCTATTAAAGGCAACCGTTAAGAGCAAATTGAAAAGTAGTAGTTTGTTAATCATAGGTTATCATTTTGAGTGTTAGTAGTGTTATAATTATAAAAATATTACACATAAATATAAATAATCTTAATACGAATGAGGAATAAATAAGGATAATTTAAGGATCAATTAGGGTAAAGTAAGGTCACCCTATTTATTTTTTGATGCTGCATACAATGCAACAAAATAGAAAAATGTAAACAAAAACATAGTGGGGCTAATGAATAGATTTGTATATATTCCAGAATTTAAATATCAACTTCTTTCAATTTAGTCAGAGGAACTTTGACTCCCCTTTTTTATTGCATTATTTTTAACTTTGCAGCATGGATTTAAGAAAACACGTTGAAGTTTGCTTCACGCCTGGTGAATACCCCTATTATAAAGACGAATTTGAAATCGTGGTTGTCATTGATGTACTTCGGGCAACTTCAGCCATTTGCGCTGCCTTTGACAACGGCATTAATTCGATTATTCCAGTGCCAACAGTAGAAGAAGCTTGGGCCTACAAACAAAAAGGATATTTAGCTGGCGCCGAACGCAAAGGTCAAATTGTAGAGGGTTTTGATTTTGGTAATTCGCCATTTTCATACATGCGCGAAGATTTCAAAGGACAAGACGTCGTGCTTACCACTACGAATGGTACAAAATCATTAGACGTTGCCAAAGATGCAGAAATCGTTGTCGTTGGGTCATTCTTAAATCTAGACGCACTTTGCAAGTGGCTTGCCACCCAAGATAAAAACGTACTTTGCCTCTGTTCGGGCTGGCAAGATAAGTTTAACCTAGAAGACACCATCTGTGCGGGGGCCATTTGTCAGTATTTAATCGGAACCGGTGACTACATTTCTGACGAAGACTCATCAATTGCAGCCAAGTATCTCTACCTTTCTGCCAAAGACAACTACTTTGGCTATTTGAAGTCGAGCTCGCACCGCAGACGCTTAAAAAATCTCAACCTCAATGAAGACATCAAGTATTGTCTGACTCCGAATCAAACGGAGGTCATTCCAATACTAAAAGATGGCAAACTCGTTCAACTCTCTTAAAAAAATACTTCAGCTGCTACTCCTTAGTGGCTTACTCTTCTTGCTAACATCAACACAAAACAAATCGCAATGGGGTTTTGCAGGACATCAGCGCATCAATGAATTTGCTGTTTATTTGCTGCCACTCGAGCTTCAGCGGTTTTTTATGGCGCATCAAGAGGTGCTAATTGCGCAAGCTGTTGCCCCAGATCAACGGCGTTATATTCAAGAAGCCGAGGCCGCACGCCATTACATCGACCTCGATCATTATTATAAGAAAGGTGAGCGTCCATTTTGGAACCTCTCACAAAATTGGAATGAAGCCATAGACTGTCATGGGCTAGACACCCTGCTTGCGCATGGCATTGTGCCTTGGCATGTAGTTCAAATGAAATACAGATTACAAAAAGCTTTTGAGCAAAAAAATCTCCAACAAATTTTAAAATATGCAG
>JBILTD010000207.1:0-3163 GCA_044371695.1 Crocinitomicaceae bacterium
TAACTCAAGTATCATTCGCGAAATGTACCTCAATGGCGCCGATATTTCCCCTTTTGTAACGCGTCCGGACTTACTCGTTTGAAACACATGAACGCAAGACTACTGCTGTTATTTTTTCTAGGTTGCTACAACCTTATTAGTGCACAAGTCAAGGTCAGAGGCCTTTCTTTTTGGGATAGCCCAAGCCTTACAGTATACCAAACGAGTAATTACCTCAGTAATGAGCGTACAAAGCTTTTTGAATTGCAACCCGATAGCATGGGCATTTTTCAATTTGAACTACCTACTACTGAAATTGAACAGCTGCAAATTTGTAGCCCAGATCGTTGCAGCTGGTTTTATATTCAGCCAAACGGGCGCTATATTATTGAACTCCCTGATGACGATGGCCTGCCTAGTCTTTCTGAACAAAAGGAAGTTGAGTTGCTCTTTTACCAACTCGACACACTCGATATCAATTATCAAATTTTAGGATTTGAAGCCTGGATGGACCAATATCTGTCCGACATTTATCCGCTCAAAGACCTCCGAAGTAATGAATTTATCACTAAAATCAGGGCCTTCAAAAACGAAGTGGCTATTGTTTACAACACAAATCCTTCTCGCTTTTTAAAAGAATATATTAAATACTCTGTAGGATTAACAATTGATAACTTTTCGGTGATTGGAGCACCCAGCAAAGGTGATAAGTTTGATTTTTACCTCAGTTCTGACAGCATCAATTATCAACAACCAAAACTCTTAGAATTTGCAAAAGCTTTCTATCAAAATTACTTCGATCAACTAGAACAGACTAATCGGGTAACTGCTCAAAATGCTATACTCAATGCTGATTTACAAGGATTGATTAACGCATTCAAAGCAGATGCCTATGTTCACAATCAAAACTGGGCTGAATTTATTACCTTTTTATGTTTGGAAGAATTACAAAAAAGTCAAGTTTTAGCAGAAAACTTAGCGCTTGATTTATATAAACAAATGAGCGCTAACGCTCAGCAGTCCGCACTGCGAAAAGCAGCACATTATAAATGGGTGCAGATAAACAAACTCAAAATTGGCAAAAAAGTACCATTAGATTTATTAGGTAAAGATTTACAAATAGATTTTTCTCAAAAAATCATCTGCTTACATTTTTATCAACCCACTAATCAAAAGTGTATCTCTGAAATTGCGGCACTCCAAAAAGTGGCTGAGCGTCATCAAACAGCGCTTCAAATCATCACAATTTACCCCTCCGATGTCACCTGGACCAAAGCAGATCAAAAAGCTTTTGAAAAAGTAAAGTGGCCAAAAGTAGCATTGGCACCTGAGTCGGCACTTTGGAATTTACTAGATTGGCAAAGTGCGCCTGCCTATATCCTGATCGATCGCCAGCAGGTTGTGCGCTTCATGCCAGCATTAGGTCCTATCCCAAATGGCAGTGGCCTAACCATAGACACACAAATCATACAGCTAAAATAACTTCTTGATTATTTGATTTCAACTGAAATCAAGATTGATTCTTTTGATTCTTGCGTGATCATATAAGGGCTACCCTGACGCAATAGCCAATCCATTTGTGCGCCATTTATTTGCCCCTCCTCAATAGTAATTGTTTTAAATGGTCCTATCAAAGTTTGTGTATTGATTTTCATACCCCGCAACATATACCTTTGAAGGGCAGTGAGTTCATCAGACTTGATTTGTGCTGAACTCAGGATTCCATTTGTATTTTGGTAGATAAAAATTCCTGCTCTATTGAGCTCAACTAGTCGAGTAAGGCAATCAGTACATGCTTGTTCATAGCGCACATAAGTTGGTGCTGCTTGGAGCGCTTTTTTGGCAGGAAGAACAGGCACAGTTTGAAGTGGCAAAGCCGTTGGTTTCGGAGACAACTCTTTTGGCTTTGTGCTTTGTGTATCCATTTGAACGCCCTGGGCCATTAAAGTTTTTACTTCTGCCAAACTGATTCTTTTTCCTTGGTAATAAGCTACAATAAACGCATCGGCAATCCCTTTTTGAACCGCCAAGCGCTGTCTTTCTTTAGCTGCAGCCAATTGTGAAAAACGACCACTTGCATATCTATACTGTCCTTTCGCGGTTTGCGCTTCAATTAATTCTGGTAAACCAAGTTGTTTTTCAGAGAGCAGAGGTCTGTTGTAAACCCCGACCTGTACGGTATAATAAAGGCCCTCTCCTGGCGTTTCAAAAACAGATTTGCGGACTTGTTGCGTATAAGTTCCTTTGTTAGCGTTCTCGAGTTGAACCGCAGCAGCATAATTCAAACGCTCACAACCATTATAAGCCACCACAAACGCATCTGCATAACCCAATCGACGAATGACATTTCTTTGATTGATTGCGTCAGCAGAACTTCTAAAATAGCCCGCCATCACGACTGTCAAACCGTTGGCCAACACCCTTCCATCTACCGGACTAAACTCTGTGAATTTTCCTGCTGGAATTGGCTTTCTAAATGCACCCACCTGTACCCTAAAAACCAAACCTTTCGCACACGGAACGCCAATCGGAATACTTGAACCTTGCGCTTGCTGAGCCACCTTAAAAGAAGTCATTTGCCCTTCGGGAAGGGGATCAAAACTCGATTCAGCCGTTTGCTCATTTTTTACTGCAAGTTCGTACGGCGGCAAGTAACCCATTTCAAATAATGCCTCAAATTCGGCTTGCAAAGGCTGTTTCAGTATGCTTTGCTGTGTTCTTTTAAGTTGCTCAATGGCAACTTGTTGCGCTTCAGCTTTTTCTAAAAGCGCTTGTTGTATTTCACCTGTTGGCGTTTCTAAATATGAAACTTCTAAATCCTTAATCTCCTCATTCAAGTTTGAAATCTGTTCCTTGAAACGCTCCATGGTATCGCGCGCCTCTAAATATTTCATGTAAGCCAACCAATGCTCGCTGGCTAATTCAGTTTCTGTTTGGTTGGTCGCCTTCGGTAATTCAAGAGCCTGCGCCAGTTCTCCAAGTTCCTGAGCTGAAATACTTAAACCAGGAATATCAGTCTCAATGAGTTGTGCTTCTTCCCCATTCAATTGCCTTGAAACCTCTGCGAGTTTCTGAATCGTTTCGATATTCGTATTTGCTCGTTTCTCCGAATTAGAAATGGTTTCTTCCTTTGTTTGATTTTCCGAATTCAAAGTAATTTCTTCCTGAGCAAGTTGCTCCTCTT
>JBILTD010000057.1:0-9892 GCA_044371695.1 Crocinitomicaceae bacterium
ATAATAGGCTCCTTGCGCCAAGCATCCTGTATAAATTTGTTCTATTTTCATTGTTTTGGGTTTTTGGGTTTAATACTTTTTTGTTATGATTTTGATTTTAAGAATAATTCTAGAATCCGGCTTTTATGTATTTAAAGCCTTGTTCTTGTAATTCAACAATTCTAATGATACCAGCAGGAGTGTATTGTACGAATGGTAAAACTTCAGATTTTTCGACCTTGCGCTCTTTCATTGAAAATTCACAAACTTCAAAAACTACTCCATGCTCTATTGCGTTTTGTATGGACTTGGTAACAATTGATTTTTTTATTGAAACCATATCAAGACCAGGGCCATGTACGACTACTTTAATTGAGGACTCAGGTGAAACTGAATGTATATTACCTAATTGTTTCATAAAGGCTTTATGAGCCAAAGTGTCACTTGTTACCATCTGAAAAACAATTTGATGTTTGTTCGACTGCGCACTTATATTGACTAAAGTAATTAAAAATAAAAAGGAAAGTATGATATAATTTTTCATGTTAATTGTTCATTTGTACCAAAAGTATCATAGAAGAACGAAATGCAATGTAACGATTGTTACACAAGCGCCTCCATCATGACTATTACAAGACTTCTTCAAAAGTAACTTCTTCGGTTTTTTGTCCTGAAACTGTTTTGACGGGTTTTTTGGGAGCACATTGCCCTCCAAAACAACCCACGTTAAAAATAGCCATCGTGGTGATAATGGCACCCATGATTAACACCGTGTATTCTTTTTGTAAAATACCTCCAACTAATAAATAACCCCCAAGTACATAACGGATGATTCTGATCCAGTCTAAATTCTTCATATTGATTTTTGTTTATTTATTTAAAATAAAAAAAGAGAAGACCCTTGCCTTCTCTTTTTTACTTGTGATTTACTCTTAATTATAACAAGGTGCTTGGACAGACATAAGCTGTTTTAGGCACATTTGTTTTCGTGATTTCTGACATTCCGCCGATAACATCTACGAAATTATGAATGCCACGACTTTTCAAAATAGAAGCTGCAATCATACTGCGGTATCCACCGGCACAATGTAAAATGAAATTTTCATCAGCTGGAAACTTAGCCAAATGCAAATTAATTTCATTGAGAGGAATATTGATTACATCTACAACATGCTCAGCCTGAAATTCACTGCGTTTGCGCACATCAAAGGTTGGTGCTTTTTCGTTGAATTGAGCGGCAAATGTTGCTGCAGTAATGCGTTGAACTTTATCCAACTCTCTACCTTCCGCTCTCCAGGCTTCAAAACCTCCCTTTAAATAACCTACTGTATGGTCATATCCAACACGAGATAAACGAATGATGGCCTCCTCTTCTCGCCCCACTTCTGTAACTAATAATATTTCCTGCTTGATATCGTTGATCATTTCACCTACCCACATGGCAAAATTACCATCGAGTCCGATGTTGATTGAATTAGGAATAAAGCCTTGTGCAAAAATTTCAGGAGCGCGAGTATCTAAAATCAATGCTCCTGTTTCATTAGCCATCAACTCAAAAGAACTTGGCGTCAAACCTCTGTTTGCACGGTCCATGATCGTATCCAAAGAATCATAGCCTTGAATATTCATAAGCACATTTTTTGGAAAGTATGCTGGCGGAGTTGTTAGACCAGTAAGTAATTCATCGATAAATTCTTCTTTGGTCATATCTGGTCTGAGCGCATAATTTATTCTTTTTTGATTGCCCAAAGTATCAGTAGTTTCTTTACTCATTTTTTTTCCACAAGCTGAACCTGCTCCATGGTTAGGGTAAACAATCAAATCATCGCTAAGCGGCATAATTTTATTGCGCAATGAATCATATAAATGCGCAGCTAATTTTTGCTCGGTCAAGTCAGCTATGACATGCTGTGCTAAATCTGGGCGGCCAACATCACCAATAAATAAAGTGTCACCTGTAATAATACCATGTTCCTTGCCATTTTCGTCAATTAATAAATAAGTGGTACTCTCCATGGTGTGCCCAGGTGTATGCAAAACTCTGACTGTATAAGCTCCAATTTTAAATTCCTGAAGGTCTTCAGCTACCAAAGCATCAAAACCTGGCTTAGCAGTAGGACCGTACACAATTGTTGCACCTGTTTTCTGAGCTAAATCTAGGTGCCCTGAAACAAAGTCTGCATGAAAATGCGTTTCAAAAACGTATTTGATTTTTGCGTGATCAGCCTTTGCTCTTTCAATGTAAGGCTGAACTTCTCTTAATGGGTCAAATATGGCAGCTTCCCCATCGCTTTCAAGGTAGTATGCAGCATGTGCAATACATCCGGTATAAATTTGTTCTACTTTCATAACTGTAAATTTGTATGAAGCAAAACTAATACTCTGACTCCTTACCGATTGTGACACGTGTTACTTAACAAACTGATATTAATCAGTTACTTAAGTACCCACAATAAACTGATTTGCAATAGAAAAACCAGTAAAGCAAATACCATCCCCCTTCTTCCTGCTTTGATTAATTGTAAGAAATTCACTTTTAAGCCAATAGCTGCCATAGCAATAGTTAAAATGATTTTCCCGAGTAGCTCGGTTGCAGAAACCATATTAGCTGGTAAAGGGAAAAAAGAAACAAGAATTGAAATAAGAATAAATCCAATTAAGTACCAAGGTAATTTCCATTCAAATTTCGCTTTTTCTTTACCTCTCGCGTCTAACCAAGACATTAAAATAAGCGCAGGAGACAACAAGGCAACCCTCGCCATTTTATAAACCAACGCCAATTGACCTACCTCATCCGAAACCGCAAAACCAGCACCGGCAACATTGCCCACGGAATGTAAAGATGCCCCAATAATAAAAGCCATTTCATTTAAAGCTTGAGGGTATACTTGAAAAATGAAAGGCAATAACAGCATCGCCAAAGATCCATAAAGGTTTACAACGGCTAACGAAATGGCAACATCTTCTTCTTTTGCTTTAATTTTTGGCGCCAACGCAGCCACAGCAGAAGAACCACAAATGGCCGTTCCAAAACCAATGAGCCATCCTGTTTTTCCAGGACAAGAAAGTACTTTTGATAAATAAAAAGTTGCAATGAGGACAACAAAAACTACCAACCCTATCGCAACAAAACTTGTTAATCCAATCTCAGCAATAGCCTTGTAATCGAGGCTAAATGCCAATAAAACTACAGACCACTCTAGCATTTTGGCCGCACTCCAGGTAATACCTGGATTCAAAATTGGCTTTTTTGAGATGAGCGGAGCCAGTGACATCCCAAATATTAATGCCAACAAATAGGTGTTTAGAAAACTTGGCGTATAAGCTGCCATAAAAAAGGCTGCAAATCCAAGGACTGCAGCCAAACTCATACCAGAAAAATTCTTGGTCATCATAAATTTCTTGGAATTGGAAATCTATACAATTATGGTTTTTTGACCAATTTACCACCCCAAGACATGATACCACCTTCCATGTTGATCACATTTTTAAAGCCGCTGTCTATCATCACTTGACTTGCACCTGCACTCCTGCCACCACTTCTGCAATAGACGACATAGGTCTTTGATTTATCCAACTTTGCGATTTCTTGCTTAAAATTTGAACCCTTAAAATCAATAAATACAGTTGCGCCATCGATTACTCCTTCTTGCCACTCGGCTGGGGTTCTGACGTCAATAACGATTGCCTTTTTCTCAGTTTTAATTTTTGTCAATTGAGCAATTGGTGCATTCTTAAATGTTGATTGTGCATTGGTTGAACAAGCTGTAGTGATAGCAAGCATCCCGAGTAATAGAAATGTGATAGAACGAATCATATTCATTTGAATTTAGTTTAAATGATTTTTATTAAATTATTAAAACAAGCGAATGAGATTATCCTTTTCAACAAGTGATGAAATTTAATACTCATTCCTTTTTCAAGGACAAAAATCGTCAATTTAAACAAACTGTTTTGTAACCAGCGTTACAAAAAAAAAGACCCCCAACTGGAGGTCTTGAAAGATTTTGCTGATAGAACTTACTCTTTTCCGAGCATTTCTGCTTTCAAGCTTTCTTGAACTGGCGGTGTACCCAACCAAATTGAAAAGAGTGCTTTTTTGAACTCGATACCAGGAATGGTTCCTTTGACGGTTCCGTTTTTAGTAACGCGAACACCTTTGCCTGGTAAATAATCTAAATTGATTTTATCGCCTTCTTTGATCGGCTCATTAAAGAAAGCAACAAACTTTTTGATTTCTTCTTTTGTAGCTTTTCCGTGTGTAGCACTTGCAAAACCTTCGTTAACAGATTCAATAAAGCGCTCTCGGGTAACGCTGCTTGAGATGATTTTGATATGAATGGCCATTTCGGTATCGTTGTAAATGACTTTACCTGCCTCATTTGTTTTTTTAGGGACATAAAGCGCCGCAACATAGAGGTCCATCCAGTATTTTTCGCGGAGGCCCGCTCCATTCAATACTAAATTCTCATCGCCTAATTTAAGATCAGTGTAAAAACTGACGCCGTGGTACTTTTTAGTTTGCGCAATATTTGTAACTGTGAAGCCCAAGGCAAACATTAATAGAAGTGTTAGTTTTTTCATTTTTTTTGGTTTTAAGATTGACTGCAATTAAAGAGCAGTGTAATATTAGTAATAATTATAGACATCATTAACTATACTAATATATCGCTTTACATCAATCTAACCAAAAATCTGGGTCTTCGTTTTCTTGAATGAGTTTTTGCCAGTTATGGTTTGGATCTTCGGCATCAAATAAAATGGCTTTGTATTCGCCTTCAGAAATCTCATAGCGCAATACTTCTTCACCGGTGTAATCTTCAATGGCATCCAATAACGGAATTTCATCTGGGCTACAAAAGGAAAGCGCTTGCCCCAAGGCATTACCACGTCCGGTACGCCCACAACGGTGCACATAATTTTCTGGGTTATCTGGTAAGTCGTAATTCACTACATATTCCATGTTTGGAATATCGATTCCTCGTGCTGCAACGTCAGTTGTGATGAGTACTTGATTTTCTGAAGCTCGAAAACGATCGAGTAAAGCAAAGCGTTCGTTTTGAGCGACGCCACCGTGCAAGGCTTCTGCCTTTAAATTAGCGCGTTCAAGTGCCTTAACGATGCGCTCTACACGAACTTTGGTTCTGGCAAAAACTAAAAAACGCGCCTCGGGGTATTCCCGTATCATGTTTTCTAGAAAAAAACGCTTGTCGTCCATTTCTATGAAAGCCACCGCATGATGAACGTTTTTAGAAACTGGATTTTGTGGTGACAATTGAATTCGGATTGCCGAACGCACCACATCATAAGCCAAGGACTTTATTTTTTTGTTAATAGTTGCTGTAAAAAACAAGGTTTGATGCTTGGCAGGAATCTTCTTTTTGATATCGTGGATATCTTTATTGAATCCGAGGTCGAGCATTAAATCGGCTTCGTCAAGCACCAAGGTGTGGACTTCAGAAACGTCTAGGTGCCCTTGGGCAATGAGGTCAAACATTCGGCCCGGCGTTGCAATTAACACCTCAGCGCCTTTATGCAATTGAGCAATTTGCGCCTCTTGTTCTACCCCACCAAAAAGGCCAATCACTTTGACTTTGGTTTGTGCGCCTATTTGTTCAAAGACAGTGGTAATTTGCTGCGCAAGCTCACGTGTAGGCACCAAAACAATGCAACGGATATTGACCCTGAAGTTCTTTTTTGCATGGTATTTGACCAATTTATTGAGCACGGGAATCACAAATGCAGCTGTTTTTCCGGTACCTGTTTGAGCAACAGCCATGACATCTTCACCATCAAGAATGTGTTTTATGGCACGGTATTGGATATCGGTAGGTCGTTTGAAACCGAGCACCTGTAGTTGGTCTTTTATACTTTGATCAATAGCGTAGTCCTCGAATTTCATACAACAAAGATACAATAAAGCCCTTTAAAGCACGTTTAGCCAACTCAAACTTGAAATATGAAACTCATTTTTACCGCTTTTTCCTTCCTATTCGCAACCCTTTTACTTGCCAATGACCAAGTCACTGTAAAATCAACACTAACAGGCGTTACCGTTTACACGCAAGGTGCACAATTGCAACACAAAGCCAACTACAGCATCAAGGCCGGCGTCTCAGAGGTTATCATTGAAGGTATTTCGGCACAAATAAACCCCAGCACCATTCAGGTTAGGGCTACCGGAAATGTCGTTATCCTCGATTCGAAATACGAGTATTATTATCCACAGCCGAAATTAAACACAGGCGCCGAATTAACTCCAAAGGTTAAAAATGCCATCAAACAACTCCAAGATTCTATTTTACTGATCAATTTTGAATTAAGAGATATCAATGATGAAATTGAAGTGCTCGTTGCTGCACGCAAAATCATCATTTCTAACGGCGCAGTAAAGGGTCAAGGAAAAGTCAATGATAGCATTCAATTACTGAAGCAAACCGTTGATTATTACACTTCTAAAGTTTCAGAACTCAATAAAAAAATAAGTGCACTCGATCGTCAAAAAGCAAAGAAAACCAATGTGGTGAATAGCTTACAAGAACGCTTGACCGAACTTGAAAACTTCGCCAATCAAAACAATCCTCAACCCGAACTCAAAGGCATTCCGCGCATCGTAGTGACCTTCATGAGTAAAGAAATCGCGAGCGGAAAAATTGAACTCAGTTATTTGGCTGCCAATGCCGGCTGGACGCCACTTTATGACATCCGCAGTGAGGCAAGCACTGGTAAAATTAGCCTTACTTACAAAGCGCAAGTTCAACAAAATACAGGCCTCGACTGGAATGACGTCAAACTGAGCATCTCCACCAACAACCCTTACGCCAACAAAACCAAACCCACTTTAAACCCGTGGTATATAGACTACCAAGAATATCGCCAGAAACTCGAAGAAAAAGCCAAACAGCAGCGCTCAGATGCCTTTTTTATGGAAACCACACCAGGCGCAGTCTACAACTACGGCTTTAACGCTAATTTTTCGGCCAAGGTGGAAGATAACGCCCTCACTTCTGAGCAATTTACTACCGTTGTGCAACAACTCATTGCCGCTGAATTCCAAATTGACCTCAATTACAGCATTGCCTCAGACAATCAGATACGCATGGTTTTGGTGAAGCAAGCCGAGCTCAATACGTCGTTCAAATATTATTCCGTACCTAAACTTGATCCGGGTGTTTATTTAGTAGCACAAATGACCAAACTAGATGAACTGCAATTGGTGCCAGCAAAAGCCAATATTTTCTTTGATGGCACATATATCGGCGAAACCTACATTGACCCCACTACCCTAGACGACACGCTCAATCTTTCTTTAGGTCGTGACCCGAATATTATTGTGAAGCGCACTTTGCTCAAAAATCAGAGCAAGGAACGCATCATTCAAGATAAAAAAGAGCGCAACTTTGCTTACAACGTAGAGGTGAAGAACTTGAAATCTTCGCCAATTGAGCTTGTCATTCAGGATCAAATTCCTTTAACCACGAATCCGGATATCGTCATTGAAAAATCTGACCTTGGCAAAGGGCAGCTCGACGAAAAAACTGGCTTACTCGAGTGGAATCTCAAACTTAAAAGCAAGGAAACGCAAGAATTCAAATACGATTTTCGCATACGTCATGCGAAAGATAAAATGATCAATATCTAAGTTTCAGAATTTTTGCAGCCACTATTTTTTTAACTTAGTGGGCATGAATTTTGTAATTGTTGACGTCGAAACCACAGGTGGCCACACCAAAGACTCCAAAATCACGGAGCTCGCCATCTACAAGCATGATGGTCAACAAGTTATCGATCATTACCACAGTCTTGTTAACCCAGAGCAAGCCATCCCCGAGTTCATCGTACGATTAACCGGCATCACCGACCGCATGGTCGAAAATGCCCCTAAGTTCTATGAAATTGCCAAAGAAATTTTAGCTTTTTGCGAGGGCTGTATTTTTGTTGCGCACAACGTGGCCTTTGACTACGGCATGTTCAGATCCGAATACAAACGTTTGGGCTACGAATTCAGAATGCCGCAACTTTGCACTGTTCGGACGGCCCGCATTTTATTATCAGGCTATGCTTCTTACAGTCTAGGTAAACTTTGTACAGAACTCGGTATCGCCAACAACGCCCGACACCGAGCTGACGGCGATGCCAAAGCCACTGCTGAGCTTTTCACTTTGCTTTATCAAAAAGACACGCGCGAGCTCAAAAACTTCATTCAAGAAGTATTACAACCTAAGGCAGTTCACCCGAATCTGAGCTTAGAAAGCATTGAAGAATTACCCAATAAAACGGGTGTCTATTTGCTCTACAACGAGTTCAATCAGCTCATATATATTGGCAAAAGCATTCACATCAAAAAACGCATCGAACAGCATTTGCGCAATAACAAAAGCGCAAAAGGGCTACAAATGAGTCAGGAAATCTGCAGGGTAGAATATGAACTTACTGGTTCTGAACTCATTGCCATGCTCAGGGAATCCGTCTTGATCAAAGAGCACAAACCCATTTACAATCGCAAACTCCGTAAAAGCTTGTTCCCATACGGGCTCTATGACCAACAAGATTTCGATGGCTACATTCGGCTCAAAATTGAAAATTCAGCCAAGCAAAATGCCGAACCACTCATTCAGTTTACTTCTAAAAAAGAAGCACAGCATTACCTTGAAACTGTAACAGAGCGCCATGAACTCTGCCAAAAATTGTGCTACCTCTACCCTACGCAAAGCGCTTGTTTTCATTACACGATTCAGCAATGTAAAGGTGCTTGTGTACAAGAAGAAATACCTGCCACCTACAACGAACGCGTTCAGCGCTTTATAGATCAGGTTCAGTTTAGCGGTTCTTCGTTTTTCATCCTAGACAAGGGTCGTAATAAAGGTGAAAAAAGCGTGGTATGGATAGACAAGGGCATTTACAAAGGATTTGGCTACGCGCCGTTTCATTTTCATGGCAAAGAGCCAATGCATTGGGCGCGCTATATCAACACAGAAAAAGAAAACCGCGACAACAAAAGCATCGTTTCTTATTTTTTGCGCTCCGACAAGAACCTCAGAATCGTTCAACTCAATGCCATTGAAACCTTATGAGTGAACACCTCGGGCATCTTACTTTTTTGGGCTCCGGAACCTCGCAAGGCGTTCCTGTCATTGCCTGCGAATGCCCAGTGTGTCTTTCTAAAGACCCAAAAGATAAGCGTCTGCGCGCAAGTGTCTTTGTAGAAGTTGCCAACCTCAAGTTCGGCATCGATGCTGGGCCCGATTTTCGCCAACAAATGCTCAGGGCGGGCGTTAAGCAACTCGATGCCATCTTACTGACCCACGAACACAAAGACCATATTGCAGGTCTCGACGACGTAAGGGCTTTTAATTACAAACAACAAAAAGACTTCCCGATCTATTGTAGCAAACAAGTTGAAACAGCCTTGCACCGGGAGTTTTATTATGCATTTGAACCGAACCCTTACCCTGGTGTGCCAAAATATCAAATCGAGCTCATTGAAAATCAACCTTTTTTGCTCAATGACTACCTGAAAATCGATGTCATTGAAGTCATGCATCACCGCATGCCCGTTTTCGGTTTCCGGATTGGCAATATGGCCTATATAACAGATGCCAAAACTATTGCTGATAAAGAAAAGCAAAAGTTAAAAGACCTAGATATCCTTGTTATCAATGCGCTACACGAATATCAGCATCAGTCTCACTTCAATTTGGAAGAAGCGCTTGCGCTTATTGATGAACTTCAACCTCAGAAAAGTTACCTGACCCACATCTCTCATTTATTTGGCAAACACGAAGAAGTCGCTCAAAAATTGCCAGCCAATGTATGGCTTGCCCACGATGGCCTCCAATTAGAATTTCAGTATTTCGATTAATTTTAAGCATGCAAACAAAAGACTTTATAGACCTTGAGGCCCTGATCCGAA
>JBILTD010000209.1:0-3127 GCA_044371695.1 Crocinitomicaceae bacterium
TAGCCGTTAAAGTATAAGTGGTAGTAGCCGTTGGATTCGCGGTTGGGTTGGCTGCAGTGCCTGAACTCAGACCAACACTAGGTGACCAACTATAGGTAACACCAGGTTGGGCTGTCATACCAATAAAAGCACCGTTGGCATTACTTACACATGTTTTTGTGAAGTCCGAGCCAGCGTTGGCAATTGGGTTAGGTAGCACCGAAATGGCCTGACTTGCCGAACTCGAAAGTCCGTTAGCCGTAACGATACAAGAATATGTTGTGCTGGTATTTGGGCTTACAAAAATGGCGCTAGAAGTAGCTCCAGTTGACCACAAAAAAGTTGAATTCGGATTGCTCGTATTTGCTGTTAGCGTAAGCGTGCCTCCTGCGCAAACTTGGGTATTGCTAGCTGTAATGCTCACTACAGGAGCTTGGGCCCAAGCAAATACACTCAAAATTAAGCCGAATAGCAGTGTGTAGAGTTTTTTCATTTCAATAAAATTCAACGAAATTTACTGAAATCTACCCGTTTAAAAAAATCAGGCACTTTTGGGTGGGCTTGCTGGCCGTTCCTTTTTATCCTTAACAAGTAAAAATCTGGCAGAAATAAAAAAGGTATTGGAATTGAAAGTGTTGTCATTAAAGGCAAAAAACGGCGCTAACAAATACATCCCCGTTTGAACATGCATTTGCCACACTTTGATCCCCACCGTTGGACATACACCAAGTCTTACTTGACGTAAATCAGTTCGAATGGCTGCATTTAAGCCATATGTGAGGTCAAAATTTCCCGTACGGTGCCAAAAACCGAGGTCATAGCCCACAACAGGATTCAGTCTGGAAAAATCGTAAGTTATATTTAATCCGTGGTGCATTGCCGTTGTGTTATGTTGTAAAAAGCCCTGCTTCACTTTATATTGACGCTCCCAACCATATTCAAGCACATAAAACCGACCGCTTTGTAAACCGAAATAAGTGCCCGACTTAATGGTCTTTTCCTTTCGGTCTTGAAGTAAATCAAAAGTGCTGGTATTTGGTGCTGAGTACAACGATGTTTGAGCGCTAACAACTTGAAGCAAAATCAAAAAAACGAGTGAACTAATGACTTTCATGGCCTAAAATTGAGCTTGAATCTGTGAATGAAGGGGCTTGTTCGAGATAGGACTTAAATAAATAAGCTTCTGATGCTCTAGGCAAACCAAGCTGTAAAAACTTAGTGTAAAATGGAATCGCTACAGATTCTTTTCTTTTTTGTGCTGAAATGAGTGACTGTTTTCTGTCTAATGAAAGAACAAATAATAAAAGCGTGGCAATTAAAAATATCCATTGAAGAATCCCGAGTAAGGCACCTGCTAAGTTGTTTAGTATGGATAATTTGACCACTTTGAGAGCGGTTTCAAGAAGTTTGCCGCCAAAATACACACCAGCACCTATGCCCAAAAATAAGACCACAAAGCAAAGTGGAACTAACGTAGTTTTCTCCCATTTGAGTGTTTTTATGCCGAAATCCACGACAACATCATTGAGTTGAAATGCAGCATATAAACCAACAACAATTGCCAACAACATAAACAAGGACATAATCAGCCCGCGTTTGTAACCTTTATAGGCCCCATAAATGAGTGGTGCAAATAAAAAGAGGTCCATTAAATTCATGTCGGAAAATTACTAGAAAGTTTGTAATCTTGTGCCATGCTGAGTCCATTCAACGATGAATATTTTATGAAACAAGCCTATTTGGAAGCGCAAAAGGCTTTTGATGCCGATGAAGTTCCTGTAGGTGCTGTTATTGTCTGTAAAAATCAAATTATTGCCCGCGGGCATAATCTAACGGAACAACTTACCGATGTTACAGCGCATGCAGAAATTCAAGCCATTACGGCAGCTGCTCAATATCTTGGGGCTAAGTACCTCAAAGAATGCACATTATATGTAACGCTCGAACCTTGTTGCATGTGTGCTGGCGCATTGTATTGGTCTCAGATAGATAAAATAGTTTTTGCCGCCCGCGATTCAAAACGAGGAGCAAGCGCAACGGGTGCACAACTGTATCATCCGGCAACCTTAGTTGAAAACGGCATCATGGAGGCTGAATGCAGCCAATTACTCAAAGACTTTTTCGCTAGAAAACGCTAACTATAAAGTGTTTCGTGAAGAATTTCTAAGGTTTTGTCTAGATGAAACCCAGGAATGTGCATGCCTGCATACCTGACTAAAATTTGCAAACCTGCTTTTAGGTGTTCTTTCTGAAATTGCGGCTCAGCTGTAGGCCAAAATTGGGCTTTTAAAAAAGCAACCAAACCCGGATCATCGATGCAGTCCATGGACTCTAATTGCGCAGTATCAAAAACTCCCCTTTTTAAATAAAAATGTTTAGGATCATCATGCTCGAGCAGCGGCGCATAGCCCATGATCATAAGGTACTGAGCCAAAAAAGAGGTTGGGAAATATTTGTCATTGTTATTGGTTTCTAAACCAATAATTTGTGCGCTTAAGAAGTCAAATAACAATGGATCAGGGCCTTGATGACGCAGCGTTTGTTTCAGGATGTCTGCCACGAAAAATACCAATAAAACCTTCTGCGGATGCTGATACATTTGAAATGCAGACCACGCAAAATCAAGTTGATTGATGATGCCAAGATCAGATTCTGGTCTTTTGAAGTACGTGAGTTCGTAAAGCCCTAACTGATTGAGCGCTTTTTTCTTTTTAAGTCCGCCTTTAAAAATAAAGGATTGATAGCCTTTTTCTTGCGTATAAAAATGCAAAATACTGCTACTCTCGGAGTATGCTTGTTTATCTAGGAGTAAAGCAAGCTCTTTGGCTTTCAAAGGAAAACTAGATTAAGCAAAAACCTTAATTTTTGCATCGACTTCAGTGAGCTCAGACCATGTACCCATATAAGTAACGGCACGTACTTTACGGTTGTCAATCCAGACGTATTCTTGGCCGTCTTTGATACGCGGCTTATCCATCACAAGGCCATGGTAAAGAAATCCGTTTTCTTTCAACCAAAGTTCGGTAACCTCGCGGTCTTTGGCTTCACGGGCCGTAAAAAAGGTGATGATATGCCCTTCATTGTACCATTTGTTAATGACTTCCAAAGCATTTGGGAATAATTTGGCGCCAGGATACAAATGGCTCTC
>JBILTD010000210.1:0-3126 GCA_044371695.1 Crocinitomicaceae bacterium
TTTGTGCACCGGGAATGATAAGGAGTTTCTGGCCATTTTGTACCGCTTCAATCAAGTCTGAGCGCAATCCTGTTGAAATTTCATCAAGCCCATTGAGTACAATTAAGTCTGTGCTATTGAGTTTTTCGGCGTTTACAGCACCTGGATCAAGTTGCGTTACCTGATAACGCGGTTCAACGGCAAATGCAGCGGCTACACGTTTGCTGGAGTTGCTATTTTCGATGAGACAAATACGCGTTGCGCTGGCTACTTCATAGGCAAAATACCAAGTGTCGTCAAAATGAATTTGGGCGTCAGTGATGCTGATATTTCCTTTTACAGCGCCTTTGTTCTTTTCAGTGAAAGGAAAACTCACCACCTTGCTCTGGTTTTCACCGATTTTCAAGAACATGGTGCGTTTGGTCTTGCCCAATTCCAAATTTACTTCTAGGTTATTTTGTTCTTGGGTGCCTGAATGCCTGATGCGCGCAAATAATTCTTGATTGGCATTGAATTGCTGGGTTGGGTTGCCAAACCAAATGCTGTCAATGTAAATGTTGTTGGGTTTTTGCCCAGCCATTTGAAACAAATAGTAGGGGTCTTGAAGTCTGTTTTGTTGCGGGCTTAGTTGGGCATTCTGTTTTTGAAAATCAGAAATAAAGATGCGCTGTACCGAACTTAGTTTTTCATGGAGGGCTTCGTGCTGTTCAATTTGTTGGGCTTGCCATTGCACGATGTCATTGAGGCTTCTAGGGAGTGCAAAGGGCTCGAGTTGATCGAGGTAGCGCAGTGCTTCGGCTTTGGTGACAAAAAATTGTTCAGCGCTATTGAGGTGGTTACTGCAAATCAATACCCGCGTATTGGGCTCAATTTGAACCAAAACACGTTTGGCCAATTCTCGACCTTCAGATAGCAGGGAGCCCTCAGTACCCAGTGCAGTCATCGAATAAGAATTATCGAGGTAAATAATTACCGCATTTTTACCACTTTTTTGTGTGCTTGCATTCGGGATAAAAGGATTTGCAAACGCGAAAATGAGCGCGCTCATGGCAAGGATTCTTGTGGCAAGAATAAGGTAATGCTTGAGCTTGCGCGTACTTTGCTCTTGTTTTTCGAGAAACTGAATAAAGCGCAAAGATGAAAAAAAGAGTGTTTTTCTTTTTCTAAAGTGGAAGAGGTGAATGAGAATAGGAATGAGTACTAAGAAGAGCAGCCATAAGCGTTCGGGGTGTACAAATTCCATATTTCAAAGTTAATAAAAAAGCAAAACCTAGGTATAAAAAAACTGCCCGACTTGCGGGCAGTTCAAAGATCAAAATATCATATTAGTTCTTTAAAGCATCGAGGCGCTTTTTGTATTCTTGTGCTTTGTCGATGTTCCCAAGTTTCATATTTGTTTTGTAGAGGATATCGAGAATAGCTTTGTCGTTTTCATTTTGACTGGCATATTTCTCTAGTGGAACCAAAGCTTGCTTGAAAAGGTCCATGGCTTCTTTTTCAAGTTGGGCTGTTTTTGGATCTTTGTAGTCCATTTCTACGGTTTTGTTGCGTTTTTCAACGGCTAAATTGTAGAGGTGAGCCCCAAGCTGATAAAGTGCCTCATTGTAGTTCGGGTCAATTTCAATTGCTTTTTGGAGTGCAGCAGTTGCTTTCTCATTTTCTTTTTTGTCCATGTAGCTCGTGCCTAGTACATAGTAAAGCTGCTTATTGGATGGGTCAATGGCAAGTGCTTTATTGATGTAAGTTTCAGTAGCTGTAACATCGCCTTTTTGAAGGTTGATATTGACTATGCTGATCAGGATGTCGATGTTTTGAGGCATGGCATCTGACATTGAAGTAGCAAAAGCCAAAGCTTCGTCGTATTTCTTGGCAGCAAGATAATCTTCAACAGCATAATTTACTGCTAAAGAAGTATTGACTTCAGCATCTTTGAAAGTTTCACCAAGGTAACTTTTTACCTCGCTAGCTTTGAGAAATGCTTTTGCTGCCTCTGTGTATTTCTTTTCATTGTAGGCAGTAATACCTAGATTGAAAAGCAATTCTACACGCATATTAATGAAAGTTTCAGCGTCTGCTTTGTAAGTTTTCTTAGGGTCTTCAAGCACTTTTTTGAAGCTGGCCATAGAAACTTCTTTCCATTCTTTGGTCGTGTTAGCGTCTGTAGGGCCATTGTAGTTTTCCTTTAACGCTTTTAAATCATTGGTTTCTTTCAAGGCGTAATAAATCTCAGCACGATACAAATGCATTTTGAAATCTTCAGCCGTTTCAGGGTTAACCGCAGCGAGGTCGATGAAATTCTTGGCGTCGGTAACCGTTTTTAAATTGGCATCAACATCTCCGGTTGGATTGTATTTTCTCATGAGAAGAATGGCGTCGGTGACATTCTTTTTTTGAGCGAAAGTGGTGGAGCTTACTGCAAGCGCCAGACCAATAAAGAGCAATTGTTTTTTCATGATCAGTATTTATTCAGTTTCTGTTGCGTCGTTTTCAATATTCGTGCCAGCATCTGCGGCATCAGTAGGAGTTAAAACTTCGCCATTTTCCATAAATTCTTCATCTTCATCTTCTGAACGTGGCACGCGCGCTATAGCTGCGATTTCAGCGTTAGATTTCAGATTGATAAGTTTGACACCTTGTGCTGCGCGGCCCATTGTTCTGATGGTGTCTACGTGCATGCGGATGGTGACGCCTGATTTGGTGATGATCATGAGGTCGTCTTCGTCAAATACATTTTGAATAGAAAGGAGTTTACCTGTTTTGTCGGTGATATTGAGTGTTTTCACACCTTTTCCACCGCGGTTGGTGATGCGGTAAACAGGTTCTTGATCTTCTGGGTCATTGAGGAAGGTGCGTTTGCCATAGCCTTTTTCAGAAACCACTAAAATAGTAGAGAAGATATCTTCAACGCAGATCATGCCAATGACGCAATCTGTAGCCGAAGTAAGTGTAACCCCGCGAACTCCGGAAGCGTTACGACCCATTGGTCGCACGGTTGCTTCGTTGAAACGAATGGCGCGACCTTCAGAAGTGGCCAATACGATTTCGTTGCTGCCGTTGGTGAGTTTAGCTTCGAGTAATTCGTCGTTCTCACGGATGCCGATGGCATTGATACCGTTGCTGCGTGGTCTTGAATAGGCTTCTAAAGAA
>JBILTD010000211.1:0-3125 GCA_044371695.1 Crocinitomicaceae bacterium
TTTGGTTTCTGAATTTAACTCGGCATAGACCACGCCTTTGGTTTGGTTCAGCTTGCTTTCAATGCGTTCCTTACAATCTCCGCATTGAGCAGAAGTTTGAATTTTTACAACAATTGGTTTTTGTGAAAAAAGCAGTTGGGTGGTCAATAGGAAGAAAGATAAAAGAATAGTTTTCATAATGTTTTCTTTAGAAATTGATAATTATTGAGTTGAATTTGATGGATGGAATCGATAATTTCGATTTGATTGATTTGATTGATTTGATTGATTTGATTGATTTGATTGATTTGATTGATTTTTTCATGGAAAAATTGACCAATTATTTCATTGTGAATCGTAAACCGAAGTAGGCATTCCAACCCATGATGGGGCCCCAAACTTGTGTGGCATCGAACTGTGTACCAAAAGGATTTTGTGGGTCCATGATTGGGTGATCCTGACGGAAATTTAGCAAATTTTCACCACCTAAGTAAAGTTCAAGAGACTTCCAGGATCGGGTAACTTGTGCATTGAGCAAGCCCCACGCTTTTCCGTCACCATGGTGCGGCAAACGCACCGCACTATAACGCGAATACGTAAGGTCGTACTCCCAGCGTTTGTTGCGGGTTTGGTAAGCCACATTGGTAAAAAAGCGCTGGCGCGGCAAGAGTACTTGTGTTTGCAGTTTGCCAGCATACAAAGCCCTGACATCTTGAAATTTATAGGCCAAGCGAAAATCAAGCCCGCGTATTACTTCAAAGGCAAATTCTGCCTGTAGAACTGAGGCAACCGAGGCAGCAGCTAAGTTTTTAAAGACAACATAACCGAGGAGTGTATCGCGGTCAGCGACTAGTTGTTGCGCAAAACGCGTGTGGTAAGCATCTACAGACAAGCTTCCTTTGCGTTTTTTGAAACGAAAGCCCTGAACCAATGAAAGCCCAGTATTCCACGAGATTTCTGGCAGCAGGGCTTGATTGGTAATCCAAGAGTTAGACGAGGCCAATAAATTGATGTTGTCGGCCACAAAATTGGGTAAGCGCCATGCCCTGCCTGCCGTTGCCCGGAGGTCAAGTTGGGGGGTGAGGGCGTATTTGAGGTGCGCCCTTGGCGAGAACTGGGAACCTGCAAGGTTGTGCTGATCGAAACGCGCACCTACAACCGCTGTGAGGCGGTTGCCCGAGTAGGTATACTCGGCAAATACGCCCGGCACCCATTCAGCGCGAGCACCACCAAGTGTCAGAAAACCCTCTGGCTGTGCTGCGTATTGTGAAATCTGAAGGGCCAACATGCTCGCGCCCGCTTTGATCTTGTGATCAGCGTTGCCAATGATGTCGTCATAGATGGCATTGAAATAAAAGCGTTTTTCGTTTCCTTGAAAAGCACGTAAACCGTAAAAACCCGAAAGATCTTGGTATTTGATATTAGCGATAAGCCCGAGGCTTTGCGCAGGTTTTTTTCCAAAAAACCCAGTCTTTGAAAACAAGGAGAGGTGCTGACTCTCGAGCAACATGCCATAGGCACCCGGGACATCCTGCGCGTAAGCCACTTGGCCGCCATTTTTGCGGTCGGCATAGGCCTGCAAGCCCAACTGAGCCTCCATGCGCTTCCCTTGATAAGCAAAGCGTTGGAGTAAAGAAAATGTTTGCCCGTTGGTTTGGTCTAGAAAACCATCGTGGTTGTGATCGGGGCGGCCATAAATGGTGGCGCCATGCAAGAAAGTACCCATGTGCCAGCGTTCATTGAGTTTGGCGCCACTGTGCAAATTGAGCTCTGAACGCCCAAACCGATTCTGATAAACATTGAGCGCCATCTTGGGCATTTCAGCTGGTTTTTTAAACTCCAAATTTACCAGCCCCGCCATCGATTCATAACCATTGACTACCGAGCCCGTCCCTTTGGTAATTTGTATCGATTCAAGCCAAGTTCCAGGGATACTGTTAAGCCCAAAACTACTCTCAAGGCCGCGCAAAAACGGAATGTTTTCCATTTGCAGCTGCGTGTAAACTGCATCCAGACCCAATAATTGAATCTTTTTAGCGCCCGAAATGGCATCAGCCATGCTGACATCTACCGTTGCATTGGTTTCAAACGACTCGGATAAATTACAACACGCTGCTTTTCTGAACTCGGCACTCGTGAGCTCCTCGACATGCAGGGTTTTCATTTTGGAGATGCCGTGGGCGTCTTTTTGTTGTTGTACCACAATGTCTTGAACCATCTGACCCGATACTAACACCACATGCAGTGCAGCAAAGCGATCAGAACGTGTGACCACCAATTGATCAGAACGGTATCCTTTTAATTCAAATAATAATGTATCTGGAGTTTGTTTACCAAGGTAAATTTCAAAACTCCCGTCTTCATTTGAGTAAACAGTTTGCTGTGCTCTTTTGAGCGTAATTTTTACATTTTTGAGCGGTTTGGTTTGCGTAGAATCAAGGCCTTGCACCACTCCTTTAATTTGTGCTTGTAGGCAACCTGCGAGTAGCAAGCAGCCAAGCAACAATAAATTCTTCATGAGATTTAATTTGATGATTGAACTTCTAATGACTTAGAAATGCACATCAAATCAGCCACACTTGGTGGCGCACCTGAATATCCCGACCCTGTTCATAGAGTGGCGGGGGTCTGTAAAAGCTTACTTGATGAAAACTCGTTAAATTCGATTTTAGGGACTTCGCAATAAAAACTTTAAGCGGTTCATCTACTACATATTCAAGTGCAGTAGCTTGCCAATCAAAAGAGGATGAAGTTTGGTCGAAGTTGGCTTTCACAATAGAAAGCTCATCTGAACAGCAGTCGTCTTGGGAAAGTTCTGCACGGCAAGTTTTTGCTTTAGCTGCTTTTTCTTGCTGAGCTTTTTGGCAGCAGGGTGGCAAGCTTTCTTGCTCAGGATCTTCCTCACATTCGTGGTCAATTTTCAAGACCAACGACGTAAAAGTGCCGTCCATTTCACAAAAATGCTTGTGAATTGGGATGCCCACCTGCAAAGCAAGTTGTAATACAACCAAAAGAACCGCAAAAATTGCTTTCACAAAACAAATATAATGAGCATTTTAGGTCCGAAAAATTACTTTTTGAATTTTAACAAATATTTACGAAATTTGGTACATGAACATCACGCAATTCATAGAGATTGACACGAA
>JBILTD010000058.1:0-9672 GCA_044371695.1 Crocinitomicaceae bacterium
TCGTTGATGTCGTTAGGGAGTTCCCATTTATTTTCTTCGAGAATAGCGAGCGTGGTTGCATTGTAAAATGGCCCACTGAGCTTGCCAAGGCCCCAGTTTGGATCTGAGCCAATGGCCTCAAGGCGTTTTTGATCTCGGGCATTTTTCAGGCCAGAAATAAAAGGCGCTACTGCCGTATAAACAACTTTACATTGCTCAAGAAATGCTTCTTGAACCTGTATTGCTTCGTCTTTAATCTGTTGATAATTCTCTTTTGAATAGGTTGTATTTAAGAGCTGCTCGACTTCTTTTACATTGCGTTCTTTACTGAGTATTTCAGCAAACTGTAATAAGGATTTTTTAAAATCCCATGATTCACCTTCGCTTACTTTTGTTCGGGCATAAGAAAGCATCCAGTCGCTCAATTCTTTGGCATCTGGCTGACCCAACTGTGCAATCATGAGGTCAACCACTTCCTCCATGACTAATTTTTCATTCATGACGACTTCAAAGTCAGCCGAAATATCAAGATCTCGACTAAACGAACGAATGAGCCTCAAATTGAATTTGTCTATCGTTGAAATATTGAAATCTTCATAGTGGTGTAAAATCCCTTGAAGGGCGCCCTGTGCCCTTTCTTGAAGTTGGGCTTCAGTAAGGTCGGTTTCTTCTAAAAGCCCCCTAGCCAACGACTTAGCTTTACGGTCAGCTTTGTGCGGATAAGCTAAACCACTTAAAGTTTGAAGAATTCTTTCTTTCATTTCATTGGCTGCCTTATTAGTGAAGGTCATGGCTACAATGCTGCGAAATTTGGATCGATATGAAGGGTCGTTTAGTAGGATTTTGAGGTACTCGAGAACCAACCGATGCGTCTTTCCACTTCCGGCAGAAGCAGCATAGACTTGAAGGGCTTTTTTAGCGGTATTTGGCATCTTATTTTTTTCGCAAGAAGAATTCCTAAAATTAAGAACAATTTGAGCGTTTTGACGTATTTTTGTTAGATGAGAGCTATATTTTTGAGTACACTCGTGTTGTTGTTTTTGAGCGCTTGCGGTGACGACACCCCAACACCTCAGAAAAGCTACCTGCAACTTGACATGCAGCCCGTTTTTGGTACGCAGCCATTTTACATGGATTCTTTGTACACCACCCCCGAAGGCTACCTCATCAAATTCACTGAACTCAAGTGCTATTTTACACTCTTTGCCAACGGAGACTCAAGCTTGCATGAAGCGGCACTTCTAGACTACCGTGAAACAGGCTCTTTACTCTTCAAAAAGGAGGGTGCTACACAATCCTATAGCAATTTAAGTACTGTCCTTGGAGTCGATGCGTCTCTAAATCACCTTGATCCAAGCGCATTTCCAAATGAAAGTCCGCTTAATATAAGCAATGCAGGCCCCATGCATTGGGGTTGGAGTTCAGGATATATTTTCATGAATTTAGAAGGTAAGGTTGATACCATCCCCGACGGCGTTGTCAATACCGACCTCTCTTTTAGTTTCCATATCGGCACCGATCCTTACTTGCAGTATCTTCAATTTAACAATGTCAATTGGCAAGATATTGGCAACAACACCAAGCAATTTAAATTAAAACTCGACCTTCTTGCATTTTTGGGTTCAGGAAGCACTGCCATTCACCTCAACAACGAATACCTCACGCACACAGCTGCCGGGCAAGAAGCGCTTACGCAAAAAGTCATCACTAACTTTAAAAACGCAATTAGCCCCTTCTAATGACACGTTTTGTTCTCATTATCATTGGCTTAGTTTTTCTAAGTGCTTGCAAAAAGGATCAAACGACCTTCCAACCAAGTCCTTATTTTCTTGAAATTCCAGATCATTTCCCCGACATGATCATCCCCTCAGACAACCCCATGACAATGGAAGGCGTTGAACTTGGGCGCTGGTTGTTCTATGAAAAAAGACTCAGCGGCAACGATTCCATGAGCTGTGCTTCTTGCCATTTATCACAACATGGTTTTTCGGACCCCAATAAATACTCAACCGGAATTGATGGTATTGCTGGCACACGTAACTCAATGGCCTTGATCAATTTAGGCTGGGATAACTTTTATTTTTGGGATGGGCGTGCAGGTACTCTTGAAAAGCAAATTCTCGAGCCCGTTACTAATCCTATTGAATTACACCAAAGTTGGCCAGATGCCATTTACAAGCTCAACCTTGACATCGCCTACAGAAATCGTTTTTTCAAGGCCTTTGGTGAACCGGGTATAGATTCACTAAAGGCGGCAAAGGCAATCGCACAATTTATCAGAACCATGATTTCGGCTTCGTCTAAGTTTGATGTCATGTATAAATACGAAAACGGAATGCCCCTTAACAACCAAGAGCAATCCTTGTTACAGCAAGTAGATGTCGAGGAATGGGCTGGTTACGACCTCTTTAAGAGTTTGAATGGTGCCGATTGTTTCCATTGCCATAATGGGCCGCTCATGCGTGTCAAAAAATACAGTAACAACGGTCTAGATGCCAACTTTACCGATCTCGGGCGAGGTGCTGTTACCCAAAACCCCGAAGACTACGGGAAGTTTAAAGTTCCAACCTTGCGTAATATCGCCCTCACCGCACCCTACATGCATGACGGCCGCTTTCAAACACTCGACGAAGTGATCGAACATTATTCTAGTGGTGTTCATATTTCACCTACAATTGATCCGCTCATTGAATTTGCCAATCAGGGTGGTGTTCAGCTCACTACCGAAGAAAAATACTTACTCAAGAAATTCTTACTTACCCTTACCGACAATTCCTTTGTGAGCAATCCAAAATTCAAAGATCCAAACTAAACATGAGCTCAAATAGATTAACCACCGAAGACAAAGCGTTAAAGATCAATTTAACGCCAGACATCTATGGCTGTTTTGCCGAAATTGGTGCAGGTCAAGAGGTTGCAGCCAATTTTTTCAAAGCAGGTGGAAGCTCAGGCACCATTGCCTATACACAATCTGCCTATGACATGAAAGTTTCAGATTCCATGTATGGTGAAACAGTTCGTTATGTTTGTGAAGAAAGATTGGTCACTATGTTGCAAACCGAGTTTAAGAAACTCCAAGATATTTTGCCCGTCAAAAATCGTGATGCGCGTTTTTTTGCATTTTGCAATACTGTAGAGTCTTTGAATTACCACAAAACTAACCAAGGCCAAGGCTGGGTTGGCTTGCGTTTTCAGTTAGGCTTGAATAAAAAACCTAATGACGTCATTTTGCATATCAAAATGCACGACAACAGCCACAAAGCTCAACAAGAAGCACTCGGTATTTTAGGGGTCAACCTAATTTATGCCTGTTATTTTCAGTCCGGGGACATCGATAGCTTCATTGATAGCATTGTGCACCGTTTGCCGCCAGATCGCATGGAGATTGACATGCTTCGCATTTCTGGCCCTGATTTCGAAGACATGGATAACCGCATTATTGCGCTCAATTTGGTGCGTCGTGGCATCACCAATGCCACTATGTTTGACCTTGCCAAAAATGTACTTCAACCATCCACGGCGCTTTACAAAAAGAATATCCTCCTCATGCGTGGTCGATTCAGGCCGGTTACAAAAGTGCATATTGACATGATTGAACGTGCGCGCGCTGCCTTTGCCAAAGAAAAACGCGTGAAACCTGAAAATCTTGAAGTCGTTTTTGAGCTCACCCTCAAAGACCTCACTGCAGACGGAAAAATCTCAGACAAAGACTTCCTTGACCGCGCTGAATTGCTTGGATCTTTGGGCTACACGGTTATGGTTTCCAATTACCTAAAGCATTACAAAATGCTTGAGTACTTATCGTCTATTGCCCGCGGAAACTTAGTGGGTGTCATTATGGGTATTTACAACCTTCATATCATCTTTGACGAAAAATACTACGACAATTTACCAGGCGGTTTACTAGAAGCTTTCGGTCGAGGTTTTGGTCATAATGTGAAGTTATACATCTACCCTGCTCTTAATGTAGAAGATGGCAGCTTGTATCACCTCGGAAACATAAAGCTTCCTGAAAACATGATTGGCCTACTCAACTATATGCAAGCCAACGACAAAATAACCGCCCTACAAGAATACGACCCTTCTTTGCTACATATTTTATCGGATGACGTCCTGAGTAAAATCAAAGCAAACGCAAACAGCTGGGAAGAAGATGTTCCTTATGAGGTGGTCAAAGCCATTAAGTTTTTTGAATTATTCGGATACCAACAAAAGGCTGAATTGAACTAATGCCTCACATTAAAAATGCGCTGATTCGTTACCGCATCATCGACAGGATGCTGCGCAATAAGTACAAGAGTTACCCTTCTAAAGAGGAACTCAGGACTGCCTGCGAAGAAGCCTTATTTGGCTCTGAGGACGGTGCACACATTTGCGCTTCTACCATTGAAAAAGACCTCTTCAACATGAAGATGGAGCACGACGCACCGATCCGTTATAGCAAAAAAAATGGGGGGTATTTTTATGAAGACCCTGGGTTCAGTATCAATGACGTTCCACTTTCTGAAGATGAACTCGCATCCATTCGCTTTGCGGTATCTACCTTGCAACAATTTAGAGAAGTCCCGTTCTTTCAGCAATTTGGATCTGCTATCGATAAAATTGTAGATCGCGTAGCCGTTGGTGATACCGATGAAAGTCAAGAAATTTCAAAATACATCCAATTTGAGGCAGCATTCTCAACGGGTGGAAATGACTTCTTGCCAATCTTGCTAGAAGCTATTCGCTCCAAAAAAAGGGTTTGGTTTTTATATACATCGTTTCAACAACAGGTATCTAAACCGAGAAATGTCAGCCCTTTGTTTTTGAAAGAATACCGAAACCGTTGGTACCTCATTTGTTATGACCGACAAAAACAAGACATTCTGACCTTTGCACTCGACCGCATGAGCGAATTGCAACTATTAGAAGAACCTGCTGAAATTCCTTCAGACTTCAACGCAGCACTCTATTTTCAAAATGCCGTAGGTATTACGGCTTACAAAGGCAAACCTGAAAGAATCATTTTAAAAGCTGACCCTGTAGCTGCGCGATATATTTCCTCGCAAGCATTTCACAGCTCTCAAAAGCTCTTAAAAGTAGATGGAGATGCCCACTACTTTGAATTGAGCATTTTACTATCTGAAGAATTTATCAGAAACCTCCTAGGATATGCCGGCGAGGTAGAGGTTGTTGAACCCCTAGCACTAAGAAACATCATGAAAGAACGCGCCACTGCGCTCTTGAAGCGTTATCAAAAATAATTGACATGAAAACCTTGAATCAAATAGTAGAAAATGGCGTATGTACGCTGACCTTAAACAGACCCCAAGTTTTCAATTCCTTCAATCAAGAAATGGCCTTTGAATTACAGGCAGCACTTGATTTTTGTTCACAAGAAGAACAAATTAGGGCAGTAGTCATTACAGGCGAAGGCAAAGCTTTTTGCGCTGGCCAAGACCTCGCAGAAGCTACCGACCCGAATGGGCCCGCCTTACAAGATATCGTGGCCAAGCACTACAACCCAATTATTTTAAAAATTAGAGCGCTTGAAAAACCAGTAATCGCTGCTGTTAATGGCGTTGCAGCTGGAGCTGGCGCCAATATTGCTTTGGCCTGTGACATCGTGATTGCTAAAGAAAGTGCAGCCTTTATTCAAGCTTTCTCAAAAATTGGGCTCATTCCAGATTCAGGAGGCACGTTTTTTTTACCGCGCCTAGTTGGGGCACAAAAAGCGCTCGCTTTAATGCTCACCGGTGAAAAAGTAATGGCCCCAGATGCCGAGGCCATGAACATGATTTACAAAGCCGTTTCAGATGACGCGTTTGAACAAACGGTTTCTAGTCTAGCTGCTCAATTGGCTAAAATGCCCACAAAGGCATTTGGCTTAACCAAAAAAGCAGTTAACGCGAGTTTCAACCAGACTTTAGAGGAGCAGCTCATTCTAGAAGAACAACTACAAACCCAAGCAGGACAAACCCATG
The DNA here is from genome assembly GCA_044371695.1 of Crocinitomicaceae bacterium. Classification (GTDB taxonomy): domain Bacteria; phylum Bacteroidota; class Bacteroidia; order Flavobacteriales_D; family Crocinitomicaceae; genus UBA952. Next base: position 5,943 of record JBILTD010000058.1, read on the forward strand.
ATTTCAATGAAGGTGTTCAAGCCTTCCTCGAAAAAAGAAGTCCTGAATTTAAAGGTCATTAACATGAAAGGACAAATTGGCGTCATTGGCGCAGGAACCATGGGCGCAGGAATTGCGCAAGTGGCCGCTCAAGCAGGACACAAAGTAGTGCTATCTGATACAAATCCAGAACAACTTCAAAAGGCTGAAAAACAAATCAATGCTAGCCTAGAAAAATTGGTTGAAAAATCCAAAATTTCAGCTGAATCCGCCCAAGAAATCAAAGGGAACCTCAACTATTCCATTCAACTCTACGATCACCAAAATGCAACGCTCATCATTGAGGCCATCATTGAAAATTTGAGCGTTAAACACGAATTATTCAAGCAGCTTGAAGAAATCGTTTCGGCTACTTGTGTTTTAGCGAGTAATACTTCATCTTTATCTATTGCCTCAATTGGCGCTTGCCTACAACATCCACATCGCTTTCTCGGTATTCACTTTTTCAATCCGGCAACACTTATGCCCCTTGTAGAAGTGATTCCAGGTGTAGCCACCGAGCAGGAGATTACGGGTAACATTGAAAAGCTCATCGCCTCGTGGAATAAAACGGTGGTGGTTTGCAAAGACACGCCTGGTTTTATTGTGAATCGGGTAGCCAGACCATTCTATGGCGAAGCACTGCGCATCTATGAAGAAGGTGTGGCAAACTTTGAAACCATTGATTGGGCCATGACGCAAATTGGAGGCTTCAAAATGGGCCCCTTTACACTCATGGATTACATTGGCAATGATATCAATTATACGGTTACCGAAACAGTTTTCGCAGCGTTCTACTACGACCCGCGCTTCAAGCCATCTTTTACCCAAAAAAGACACATGGAAGCGGGTTTTTTAGGCCGCAAGTCAGGCAGAGGTTTTTACAACTATGCTGACAATGCAAGCCCTTTGCAGACCAATGAAGACGCTCAGCTAGGGCAAGCAATTTTTGAACGCATCCTGGTTTTACTCATCAACGAAGCCTGTGATGCTGTTTTTATGCAAGTAGCGAGCCCTACTGCCATTGATTTAGCCATGACCAAAGGAGTTAATTATCCGAAAGGCTTATTGGCTTGGGCTGATGAATTAGGCGCTCAGTGGGTCCTTGATCAACTTGAAAAGCTATTTGCTGAATATGGCGAAGACCGCTACCGACCAAATCCTTTACTACGTAAAGTAGCCCGAGAAGGAAGTAAATTTATTTCGTAACTTTGCACTCTAATAAAATTTAACAATGGCATATTTGTTCACTTCTGAGTCCGTTTCTGAAGGACACCCAGATAAAGTTTCGGATCAAATTTCCGATGCACTCATCGATAATTTCATGGCTTTTGACCCTGCCTCAAAAGTTGCATGTGAAACGCTCGTTACAACAGGGCAGGTTGTTTTAGCCGGAGAAGTTAAGTCTACTGTTTACCTCGATGTTCAAAAAATTGCTCGTGAGACCATCCGTCAAATTGGTTACACGAAATCTGAATACATGTTTGATGCCAACTCTTGTGGTATACTATCTGCAATTCATGAGCAGTCTTCTGATATCAATCAAGGTGTAGAGCGTCAGAACCCTGAAGATCAGGGTGCAGGTGACCAAGGGATGATGTTTGGTTATGCAACCAAAGAAACCGAAAATTACATGCCACTTGCCCTAGATTTAGCGCATAAAATCTTACAAGAAATGTCTGCTATTCGCAACAACGAAGCGGCACTCATTCCTTACCTCAGACCAGATGCAAAATCACAGGTTACTATCGAATACTCCGATGACAACGTGCCACAGCGCATTGATACAATCGTAGTTTCTACCCAACACGACGACTTCGCTGACGAAGCAGAAATGTTGGCTAAAATCAAAAAAGACATCATTGAAATCGTGATTCCACGTGTAAAAGCAAAACTTTCACCTGCAATCCAAGCTTTATTCAATGACAGCATTACTTACCACATTAACCCTACAGGGAAGTTTGTAATCGGTGGCCCACACGGAGATACCGGTCTTACAGGTCGTAAAATCATTGTAGATACCTACGGTGGTAAAGGCGCTCATGGTGGTGGTGCATTCTCTGGAAAAGATCCATCAAAAGTAGACCGTTCGGCTGCCTACGCTACACGCCATATTGCCAAAAACTTAGTTGCGGCAGGCTTGTGTGACGAAGTCCTAGTACAAGTTTCTTATGCCATTGGGGTAGCTGAACCATGTGGTCTGTATGTGAATACTTACGGCACTTCAAAAGTTGGCCTTACTGATGGTGAAATTGCTGTCAAAGTCGGAGAAATTTTTGACATGCGTCCTTACTTTATCGAGCAACGCTTGAAACTGCGCAACCCAATCTATCAGGAAACGGCTGCCTACGGACACATGGGTCGTAAGAACGAAGTAGTTACCAAAACCTTTACCGCTCCTGACGGCAAACAAGTTTCTCGTGAAGTAGAACTCTTTACCTGGGAAAAACTAGACTACGTAGATCAAGTCAAAACGGCTTTTGGCCTCTAAATAACTAAAGCCCGCTCGTCGGGCTTTTTTTTTAATATTACATTTCATGAGTACAAATTTCAGAACCATCTGGACCACCCCAGAACGCGACATCGAAGTCATTGATCAGCGCCAACTACCACACGAGTTTGTGGTCGTGAAACTACAGACTTACAAAGATGCTGACCTCGCCATCAGAAGCATGACGGTCAGAGGGGCACCGCTGATTGGTGCCACTGCCGCTTATGGAATTTTCTTAGCAGTCCGCGAACTCATTGAAAAAGGACATGAAGGCGCATTTCTCGATGAAGCTTTTTCAACCTTGCGCGCATCCAGACCAACAGCAGTCAATTTATTTTGGGCACTGGACCGCATGCAAGCTGCTCTCGATGAAGCCGATGACTTTTTAGAAGCCGCCTGGAATGAGGCCAATCTGATTGTAGAACAAGACATCGAAACTTGCAGGCTCATTGGTGTTCATGGTTTGCCTTTGATTGAAGCGATAGCAGCACAAAAAAATGGGGCGCCAGTCAATATCCTAACCCATTGTAATGCAGGCATGCTCGGCTGTATCGAATGGGGAACCATCACCTCTCCTATTTATCAGGCAGTACAAAAGGGCATCGAGGTACATGTTTGGGTCGATGAAACCCGTCCACGAAACCAAGGAGCCAACCTCACCGCATACGAACTCACCAAGCACGGCGTGAAACACACGCTTGTGGTAGACAACACCGGTGGGCACCTTATGCAGCACGGCATGGTGGATTTAGTCATTGTCGGGACAGATCGTACCACGCGCCAAGGTGATGTTGCCAACAAAATTGGTACTTATCTCAAAGCGCTTGCGGCTAAAGACAACAACATTCCATTTTATGTAGCGCTCCCTTCGACTACGCTTGACATGGAAATCAATGACGGCCTGCGCGAAATTCCAATCGAAGAACGCGATGAAAACGAGGTCAAATATGTCATTGGCAAGAGTAAAGCCGGAAAAATTGAACCTGTACTCATTTGCCCTGAAACTACTCCTGCAGCCAATTATGGTTTTGATGTTACGCCTGCAAGGTTGGTATCAGGCCTCATTACGGAAAGAGGCATTTGTGAAGCTTCTGAGAAAGGGATTCTTTCTCTGTTTCCAGAATATAAGTAAGTACTATTGATGATTTGAATGATTTGAATGATTTGAATGATTTGAATGATTTGAATGATTTGAATGATTTGAATGATTTGAATTTTTAA
>JBILTD010000258.1:0-9670 GCA_044371695.1 Crocinitomicaceae bacterium
TGCCTAGATAACCAATACCATAGTTGAGCCAAGCTCCCATTGAATTTCCAGCTGTTGCTACAAGCAAACAAGCAATGGGTTCATAGCCATAATGAAACATGGTGGTCAGAAAGATTTCTGAGGCAATCGGTAAAATTGTTGCCGCCAAAAAACTCGCTAAAAACAGGCCGATATATCCGTATTCAAAAGTCATGTGTCATAAAAAAAGCCGGTTGCCCGGCTTTTCAAAGATTGGAATAATTGCTTAACGCTTTACAAATTTCTTTGTAAGTGTTGTTCCGTTTGTTTCAATAGCTACAGTGTAAATTCCGGCAGCCCAGCTTTCAGCATTAATGCCAAGTTCATGAGAACCAGCTGCTAAAGAATTCAAGCTTGTCGTTTGCATGATTTTACCAGCAACATCTGTTACTGTATAGGAAAGGTCTGACGCATTTTGAAGGTCAAAACGAAGTGTTGCATTGCCTTGAGTTGGATTTGGCATAATTACAGCGTGGCTCAATTCGTTTTGCTCAGTGACACTTAAGATTGGATCAAAGTTCATGCGAACCATTGGAGTATTAGTTGTGTAATACCAAGTGTTGTCAGCCAAATCTAAGAAGAATGAAGTTTGTGGCTCTGATTTACCTGCGTTAGATACGCGTAAACCTGCAGAATAAGAACCTGCAACAACAAGGTAAGTAGATCCTGCTGTAACATCAATATATGGTTCTAATTCCATAACTAAATTGGTGTTGAGGTTGTTACTTTGAATAGCAAGCGGCATTGATTCTGATTCGAAAACGAAATCTCCGGTTGTTGGGTCAAGAGAGTAAAGTTTTACAAAAACTTCTGTACCAACCGTTGCGCCATTTGCACCTCCTGGTAGACGAATGTTAACAGCTTTTAAAGTAGCATCTTGGAAAATATCAAAAAGGTTTCCTACTTCAAAACCATCCGTTCCATTTGTTGTACTTCCAGCAGGTGTACCGTTGTCACGTGCATAAATAAAGTCAGTAATAGCGAAGTCAACATTTGAAAGCACATTGTTTGCAGGAATATCATCTGTTGAGTCTGCTGTAATTGTACGTGTAATAGAAATGTTACCAATTGTTGCTGGTGGTGTGTAGAACGTAGTGAGCTCTAATGCAGCCGTATCTAAAGATGCAATGCTCACTGGAGCTGAAGATCCTGTCCAGGCACCATTATTAGCATTGATATTCAGTTTTACGTTGGTTTGTGTGTTTACTCCACCGTTAAATACATCAGCTGAAAAACCAATTTCAGAAACTTGTTCGTCAGGAATTTGGTAGTAAGGTAAGCCTACAGCACCCCAGTAGTTTCCGGTAACAGATAAATCATTGGTTGGGTTTGTTACGATTTTCACATCGTCAATGTACCAGCCGTAAGTAATCCATACGTTCGGGTTAGCTGCTGAACCTGGGAAGTTTGTTGTCCAAGAAAAACGGATCCAGATTGGGCTTGGCGTACTCGGTAAGAAAGTAGCTAAGTTGATGATTTTTGTATCAGGATTGGCGTACGCAGAACCTCCTGCAGCAGAAAGAACTGATTTATCAAGGTTGTTTCCTACAGTTGTGAACGTAACGCCATCTGTAGAGATTTGAATTTCTTGAAGGTCGTTGAAACGCGCTCCGTATTGTTGAAATTGAATAGATACTTGATTGTTTCCACCCAAAGCAGCGATGTCAATTGCTTGGGCAGTAGTCATGGTGTAGGTTACATTTAGCGCTTGAGTTGCAGCTTGTGCATCACCATTTACCAATTCAGCATTATTTCCACCTGAAGTAGAAGAGATACCATTAGCAGACCACCAACCTTCGGAAGTGTTGTTTATGTTCCACCCGAATTCAGCTCCGGTTTGTCCTGAGTTGTCAATTGTCCAGTTTGCAGGAGTTGAAAAGTCATCGGACCATAAAGTTACGCCGAGAATTTTTTCGTCAGCCGGTGCTTTAGTGTGCTCTTTAGGGGCATTCACTAAATCTTGAAATGTTTGCATGCGCGGTGCTTTTTGAGCAAAAGCCACTGAAGAAAGCGCACTTACAAAGAGTAAAAGTTTTTTCATTTTAACGTATTTAGGTAATAAAGATAAGGAATTCTATGCGTCCTTCAAAAAAGGCAAATTTGTACGGCCTTCAATTAAAGCATCAGCACTGATATGAACAACGTAAAGTCCTTCTTGTTCTTGGGGTGCAAGCAATTCATTTCCAAACATATCAATTGCTTGACTGTGGCCGTTATAATCAAGTTGATTCTCGTCCTTTCCGACCCGATTACAAGCCAAAACATAACATTGATTCTCGATGGCTCTAGCTTTTAGCAAGGAATCCCAATGTAAAATCCTTTTTGAGGTCCAATTGGCAACATATAAGAGCATATCGTAAGCCGCACCCCCATCTTTGTGGTGGTTCCGGCAAAGCTCCGGAAATCGCAAATCATAGCAAATCTGCAAATTGATTTTCCAATCCTTGAATGTTAAAATAGTTTGAGTTTGTCCAGCAGTATAAAACTGATCTTCTCCACCCAAACCAAACGATTTTCTTTTGTCGTAGGTAGTAACTTTGCCATCTGGTGAAATAAAAACCCCGCGATTGAAAAAATTTTGTTTTTCTTCAATAATTAATGACGTGTAAATGGCACAATTTCTTGTGCGGGCAAGTTCTTTTAAAATTTGAATTGAGCTGCCATTCATTTCTTCTGCAAACGAAACATCCATCGTGAAGCCTGTCTGAAACATTTCTGGCAAAAGCAACAAATCTATATCTGACCTCTGCGCCGCAAGTAACTCAGAGATTTTTTCAAAGTTGGCTTGCTTATGTTGCCATACCTGATCAAATTGTAAGATGCCTATTTTTAAATCTTGCATAACTTTTCTATGGCTTCTTGAAGGGTTTCATCTGTTTTCGCATAGCAGAAGCGAATCAATCTGGCATCATGCGTGTTGGCATTAAAAACCGAAATGGGAATAGCTGCTACTCCGTGCTTAACTGTAAGTTCCTGACAAAACGCTACATCTGACTGATTCGAGATAGCAGAGAAATCAGCAACCTGAAAATAACTACCTTCTGCCGGCAACAAATTAAAACGACTATTTTTCAAACCCTCGCTAAATATATCTCGCTTTTGCTGATAAAATGCTGATAATGTATTCACATCAACCAAGTCTAAATAGGCATCCAAGGCATGCTGGGCCACACTGTTCACACAGAAAACTAAAAACTGATGGACCTTCAATATTTCAGTCATTAGTGCCTTTGGGCAAACTAAATAACCCACTTTCCACCCAGTTATATGAAAAGTCTTACCAAAAGAAGAAACGACAATTGAGCGGTCTCGAATTGCACTGCGTTCATGGATAGACTGGTGCTTCTTCTCAAACGTGATAAATTCATAAACTTCATCTGACAACAAGTGTAAGTTTGGATAACGTTGCATCAGGCCTTCAAGTGCTAAAAAATCAGATTCTTGCCAAATTTTACCACTTGGGTTATGCGGATTATTGACAATCAACAATTTGGTGCGTTCGGTTATATTGGCCTCAATTAAATCCCAATCTGGATCAAAAGTTGCTTTCAAAGGCAACCGGATGGCTATAGCTCCTGAAAGATGCACTGGTGCTTCATAGCAGTCATAACTCGGATCAAGAATGATAACTTCTTCACCGGGGAAAACAAGCGCCTGTATGATTGTAAAAATTGCTTGGGTAGCGCCTGCAGTGATTAGTATTTCATCTGGTTGAACTGCGCGTTTATATTGCCGATCTATCAAGTTAGCAACTTTCTCTCGTAATGATAATAAGCCCTGAAGCGGCGCATATTGGTGTGAATTCTCTTGAGAGACACGCAACAATTGATCTTGTAAATGCGCATCAATTGGAAAATTTGGAAAGCCTTGAGCTAAGTTGATCGCACCATGCTTTTGGGCAAGTGCGGACATCGTTGTAAAAATGGTTGTGCCTACATGAGGCAACTTAGAAGCTGACATTTTACTTCAAGCCTGAATCTCTTGTTGAAATCTTGAGTGACTTAATAATAAATTCAGTTCTACGATTCAACTGATGCTGCTCGTCTGAACAATCAGATTTCGCTTTGCGACCCTCACACGGACATGCTGCCTTGAGTTGTGACTCACCATAACCCTTTGAAGTCAAACGACCAGGGTTAGAAATTCTTGCCTGAATGTAATCAGCTGCTGATTTCGCACGACGATCTGAAAGTTTTTGGTTGTAATCCATATTTCCTTTACAGTCAGTATGTGAACCAAGCTCAACTTCAATTTTAGGATACTTATTCATGAACGCCACAACCTTGTCAAGCTCAACAATTGCATCTGCTCTAAGATCGGACTTATCGAAGTCATAGTAAATAGATTTCAAGCCCAATAAAGACGTAATCTCCATCTCTAATGAAAGTGGCTCAAGGTCGATATCAACTAAATCGCGAACACTTACAACATTTGAATCTAAAACTTGGTAATCAAAGAAAACTTCCTTTGTAACGTAACCTTCCTTCTCTAAATAAACTTTATAGCGGTGCTTGCTTTCAATCATTAATGAATCGCGAGTTTGGCTTAAAACACCTAAATCATCCGTCATGGAAGTTAACAACTCTATACCTGTTGAATCATCAATAATGCGAATTTTTACACCCGATAGAGGCAACAATGTCTTCTTGTCTTTTACAACATATTCAATTGATTTATCAAGAAAACGGTCTCTTAATTCAAAGGCAAACACATCATCAGTTTCACCAGACGTTTGACGATTACTGGTAAAATAACCGTGCTTGTCATCAGTAAACATGATTGCTAAGTCATCATAGGCAGTATTGAAAACCGCACCCATTGTCTTCACTTCAAGATTTGTTAAACTATATAAGTCATAACCTCCTTGGCTGTTGTGACCTTGAGATGAAAAGTATAATGTATTCTTGTACACAAAAGGAAACACATCGTTTTGAGCTGTATTCACCCCTCTTACGGCTTCTTTCTGACCGAACTTGCCGTTTTGAAACGTACAACGATAGATATCCATTCCTCCAACGCCACCTGCCATATCTGAAGCAAAATAAAGCATGTTGTTAGCTTCATCGTAGAATGGATGCGTAGTGTTATGTTTGTCATTGTTATAGATAAATGGCAATGGTTTTGACCATTGACCATTTTTTGTTTTCGTTGTATAGTAAATGGTCAGTTTTTCATTCTTGTCAGAACCGTAGTTATTTGTGAAAAACAAGAGATCACCTGCTTTATTTGACGAGATAGGACCATCATAAAAACAAGTGTTGATATTCATTGCTTCTCCTGATTCTGCGCTTACTAACATTGGTGTCTTAAGCTCACAACCTTCAACCTTGTATAGATCAGAAAAAGGTTTTTTAGCAAACTCATCCATGTCTATTTCATCACAAGCATTTATTGCTGCAGACAACACATAAAGGTCACCAGCAAACTGACGCACTCCGAAGTCATCTTGCTTCGTATTGAAACAAGCAGGAGTTAATAAAACATCTTGCTGAGCAAGCGTCGTAAACAGTGTCAGAACTGCAAAATATACTAGCGATAAATAACGCATATGAAAGAGCTATATCAATTGAAGAAGCGTGGACCCTGGCAACGGCTAGCGTTGTTATTGAACTTATAACGTAAAGCTACCTCATGTGATTGAATAGCAACACGACTTAAGTTTGAAAGCGGGTATGTATAAGAGTAACCTACGTAAAAACGTGATCCAAAATCATATCCAACAATAGCACCAACAGCACTATTCAATTGGCAGCTTAAACCTACGTCAAGACCATTCTTGTTAGTAAAGATGGCATTCATGTCTACAGTCCAAGGTAAACCGTCCATGTAGCGAACTACAACGTTTGGACGAAGACTCCACATAGCACCCATTGGCGCAGTTCCACCTACGTAACCTAAATAACCACCACGGTTATCTACAAAAAGACTCATGTCACGATCGATGAAATCTAAGCTACCAACTCTTGGACGTGCAAATCCGAAGTACACATTCTTGTGATAAACCAAGATGCCATAACCAGCGTTGAATTGTAAACCAGTAGACATATTGCTTAACATATCCGGGTCCAAAGCCTCAGTTGTTACTAAATCTGTAAGGTTTACTGTAGTGTTACCCGCAATTGCACGAACACCTAAAGCAACTTTCCATGATTCGTTCAACTTTAAATGGTAAGAACCATTTACCGCAAACTGAGTAGACTTTACTGGCCCTGTTTCATCTTGTAATAAAGTAACTCCTAAACCAAAATTGTTAAGGATATTAAAGTTACCAGACAAGGTCATGGTTTTTGGAGCACCACGTAAACCTGTCCATTGAGAATTAGCCAAGGTAGTAATGTCATTATACCCATTTGCGCCCGCCTGAGCTGGATTCAGCATCAAAGCGTTGAATTGGTTTTGACGATAGTTAGGATCTTGTGCTAGCGCTTGAAAGCTCGCTAGAACTACACCTATTGCAATAAGAATGCTATTTGTCTTTTTCATAACGTAATTGGTCAATGAATTACTATTGTTTTACTCGGTTGATATAAACGTAACCACTCAATTGTTTACCACCATCTAGGGTCAATGTGTAGTAGTAAGTTCCATCAGGAACTGCAACACCATTACCCATCAAGGTACCATCCCAGTCGTTAGCATAAGCTCCGCTGTAGTAAACAAGTGTTCCGTAGCGGCTGTAAACAGCCATTTCTTTTGTATTGTATCCTTCAAGTCCTGGGATCACCCATGTATCGTTGATGCTGTTTCCGTTTGGTGTAAATGCATCTGGTACATTAGGACCAGCTACATCAGCACCGCCACATGCATCAGAGGCAATCACATTGATCACAACCTGAGCCTCAGACTGATTACCACTGTTATCTGTAATTGTTACAGTAACTGTGTTGAAACCAACTTGACCGCAGTCAAATGTTGTTTGATCAATCGTTACTCCAGCAATTCCACAGTTATCAGATGAACCATTATCGATAGCAGCGAAAGTAAGAACTCCTACTCCGTTTGCATCGAGTTGAACAGCTGCAGATTGAAGTGCTACTACAGGAGCCTCTGTATCTACTACAGTTACATTTTGAGTGACTGTTGTGAAGTTTCCTGTAGCATCTGTAATTGTCCAAGTTACAACTGTAGTTCCGATAGGGAAGCTTGCAGGCGCATCATTTGCAATAGAAGCGATTGTACAGTTATCAGTAGCTTCTGGCGTTCCGAGGTTCACACCTGTTGCATCACAGAAGTTGTTTGTATTGACAGTAACATTTGCAGGAGCTGTAGCCTCTGGTGCAATTTGATCAACAACATTTACTAATTGTGTAGCTGTAGCTGTATTTCCGGCAGCATCCGTAACGGTCCAAGTTACTGTTGTTGTTCCGACATTGAATAATCCAGGAGCATTGTTAGTTACTGAAGCAACTGTACAGTTATCAGAAACTACTGGTGTTCCAAGTGCAACACCAACAGCAGTACAACCTAAGTTAGGGTTTACGTTTACGTTGAGTGGAGCAACAATGATTGGAGCAACGTTGTCACCAATAGTTACTGAAATTGGCAATGAAGTTACCGCACAACCGTTAGATCCTGTAACTGTCACATCATAAGAACCACTTTGAGTTACTACGATACCGTTTGTTTGTTGTCCTGAGTTCCACTGATAGTTAGGAGCATTTGAAGAGAACAATGTAACTGTTTCTCCTGGACAAACTGTAGTTGGACCAGCAGCAGTAATAACTGGAGTAGCTGGGCTATTTAGTACTGTAACTGATGCAGAAACACTTGAGTTACATGCACCATTTGAAAGTGTATATGTAATTGTTGCTGTGCCTGCGTTCATACCTGTAACTACACCTGCGTTGTTCACTGTAGCAACAAATCCATTTGAAGAAGTCCATACACCACCTGGTGTAGCCGAACTTAATGTAATCGTTGAAGCCTCACATACTGTATTTGATCCAGTGAGTGCAGCAACAACCGGAGTTGGTAGAACTGTCACAGTCACTACCGCCGAGTTAGATGTACATCCAGCAGCGTTAGTTCCTTGAACATAGTAAGTACCACTTTGTGTTATGATGTTGCTAGAACCAAGTGTACCATTACTCCAAATGTACGAAGCAGCACCTGTTGCATTCAATGTAACAGAACCACCTTGACAGAATGTCAATGGTCCATTAGCAGTTGTTACTACCGCTGGGTTAGCATTAACAGTTACAACATTCGAAGCTGTATTTGTACAACCGTTAGCACCTGTAACAGTGACAGTGTAAGTATTGGAATTGTTAACTGTTGTAGCTGCAGTTTGTGCACCATTAGACCAAGCATATGATACACCACCACTAGCTGTTAAAGTAACCGTGCTTCCTAAACAGATTGTTGAACCAGTTGAAGCAATAGCAGCATTCGGAAGTGCTAGTACGTTAACAACTACAGGAGCACTTGTTGCGAAACAACCGTTTGCATTTGTAGCTGTTACTGTATAAGAACCAGATGTATTGATAGTTCTTGCTGCAGTAGTAATTGTTGAGTTAGCCCAAGCATATGATGTTCCACCAGAAGCTGTTAAAGTAACAGAACCTCCTTGACAGAATGTCAACGGACCATTCGCCGCAACAGCTACAGTAGGAAGTGCATTGACAGTAACCACTTTAGTTACAGTACTAGAGCATCCAGCAGCATTGGTAATCGTGTAAGAAATTGTTGCTGTACCAGCTCCAACACCAGTGATAATACCGTTTTGAGCTACTGTAGCCACACTTACGTTACTTGAAGACCAAGTGCCACCTGGTGTTGCAAAGTTTGTAATTGTTGCGCCAACACAAACTGTGTTAGGGCCACCAATTGGAATGTTAACTGGAACTGCATTTACGTTCACTAACATTGAAGATGTCGTTACACATCCTGAAGCGTTTGTAACAGTATAGTTAATTGTTGCTGAGCCTGCTGCTACACCAGTAATTGTTCCGGTAGCAGATACAGTTGCAACAGCTGCGTTTGAAGAAGTCCAAACACCGTTTGATGTCGCGTTAGTTAAGATAGCAGTCGAACCAACACATACATCGTTCGCGCCTGCAATGGCAGCAACAACTGGAAGTGCATTTACTGTAACAGTTACAGGTGCAGATGTTGCTGTACAACCGTTAGCATTTGTTGCAGTTACTGTGTAAATACCAGGAGTTGATACTGTTAGCGTGTTTGATGTCGAAGTAGAGTTAGACCAAGTATAAGAAGTTCCACCTGTAGCAGTTAAAACAACTGAACCACCTTGACAGAATGTCGTTGGACCACCTGCAGTGATAACTGCTGTTGGAAGTGGATTCATTGTTACTGCAAAAGGTGCAGATGTTGTAGAACATCCATTTGCATTTGTAACCGTAACTGTTAAGTTAGCTGAAGCAGTTACGTTGATGCTTTGTGTAGTAAGACCATTAGACCAAGCGTAAATTGAACCCGGTGTTGAAACTAAGGTTACTGAGCCACCTTGACAGAATGAATTACCATTTAAAGAAGATATAGTAGCTACAGGTAGGGCATTCACTGTTACTTGTGTACAAGCAGAAGTTGTAGAACATCCATTTGCATTTGTAACTGTTACTGAATAACATCCTGTAGTAGATGCTGTAATTGCTTGAGTAGTTGCGCCGTTAGACCATAAGTAAGAAGATCC
>JBILTD010000059.1:0-9653 GCA_044371695.1 Crocinitomicaceae bacterium
ATTTCAGTGTCACTGGACGTTCTGCTTACGAGCACAATACATGGTATGTCAGAAACCCAGGTTATACTTGCGGTTTCAATGCTGCCGGAACTGTTTATATTGAAGTTGAGGTAGCAAGTACAGGTCGAGTATCGTCTGCACAATACATTGCTGCAAAAAGTTCAAATGCGAGCCCTTGCATGATCGAGCAGGCGCTCAAATATGCCAAGATGTCGCGGTTTACCGACGGGAGCTCAGCAGCCAAAGGCTATATAAAATATCGCTTTGAAGCGCAGTAAACCTGTTTATAAATAAAAAATCCACTTGACTAAATATTAAGCAAATTATTGATGAGATATTAAATAATATTTCTATCTTTGAGTCAAACATTGTGGATCATGTATATCGCTCAAAACCTCAAAAACATCCGTAAAAGGTGTGGTCTTTCTCAAGAAGAAATGGCGCAAAAGCTCAAGCTAAATCGTTCAACCTATAGCGGTTATGAAAACGAGGTGGCTCAGCCCAACTTAGAAACTTTATTGCTGCTCGCTCAACAAGAAAAGCTCCCTCTTGAAGCCATCTTAACAACAGATCTTTCCAAGCTTTCACAAGCAGAATACGACACGCTATGTGGAGTATGGAAGCAAGGTGCCAGCGGGCAAAACCTTCGTGTGCTCACTACAGTCGTTAATGAAGATAATGAGGATACCATTGAACTCATTCCTGAAAAAGTAAGAGCGGGCTATACCTCTGGTTACGCTGATCCAAGCTATTTACAAGAACTACCCACGTTGCGCCTCCCTTTTTTGTCAAAAGATCGCAAATACAGAGCTTTTCCAATTGCCGGGGACTCCATGCCGCCGGTAGTTCACGGCTCTTATGTGGTTGGCGAATTTGTTCAAGATTGGTTGGGTTTGCCTTCTTCCGTTCCTTGTGTCATCGTTACCAAAGACGATGGTATTGTTTTCAAATACCTCCACAATCACCTCAAAGAAAAGCAAGTATTTACTTTGGTTTCAACCAATCCATTTTATGCACCTTATGATGTTCCGGTTGCTGAGGTTCTAGAAATTTGGCGTTTTGTTTCCTATATTTCCAAAGAACTTCCGGACATCCAGCTCGATCACGCTAGTATCGGAGCAGGTTTGCGTTCTATTCAAGAAGATTTGCAAAAAGCCCTTCAACTCCGTAAATAGACGGACTACAAAACTTTCCCGTTCCGTAGTTTCTACGTATCTTTGCACTTCAATTATTTATACTATGACCATCGATGTTTCTTTTCCGGATGGCAACGTTCGTAAGTATGACGCCGGAACAACTGCATTACAAATTGCCCAATCTATTTCAGAAGGTTTAGCAAGAAATGTACTTGCTGCCAAAGTAAATGATACCGTTCAAGATGCTACTTTGCCATTACAGCAATCTTGTAGCCTGCAGTTGCTCACCTGGAATGACCTCGAAGGAAAGTCAACCATGTGGCACTCATCGGCCCACCTCATGGCAGAGGCGTTAGAGTTTTATTATCCGGGCATCAAGTTGGCCATTGGCCCACCAGTCGCCAATGGTTTCTACTACGACGTAGACCTCATGGATCACAGTATCTCAGAGAAAGATCTCGAGAAAATTGAAGAAAAAATGAAAGAGTTGGCGCGCCAAAAAAATCCTTTCATTCGTCAAGAAATTTCTAAATCTGAAGCCATTGCTTATTTCCAAGAAAAGCAGGACCCGTATAAACTAGAATTGCTTTCTGAATTGCAAGATGGTACCATCACTTTCTACACGCAAGGTAATTTCACCGACCTCTGTCGTGGCCCGCACATCCCAGATACAGGTTTTATCAAAGCTGTAAAACTTACTGCAATTGCAGGTGCTTACTGGCGTGGCGATGAAAAAAACAAACAACTTACTCGTATCTACGGCATCACTTTTCCAAAACAAGCCGAGCTCTCTGAATACCTTGAAAAAGTAGAAGAAGCGAAGCGTCGTGACCACCGTAAATTAGGTAAAGAACTCGAGCTTTTTACCTTTAGCCAGAAGGTAGGGCAGGGCTTGCCACTTTGGTTGCCAAAAGGAGCTGCATTGCGTGAGCGCTTGGAAAATTTCTTGAAAAAAGCCCAAAGAAAAGCGGGTTACCAACAAGTCATTACTCCGCATATCGGTAACAAAGAACTATATGTCACTTCAGGTCACTACGAAAAATACGGTGCCGATTCTTTTCAGCCCATTCGTACGCCAGATCCCAATGAAGAGTTCTACTTAAAGCCGATGAATTGTCCGCATCACTGCGAGATATTCAAAAGTAAACCAAGATCTTACAAAGACTTGCCGGCTCGCTTCGCCGAGTTCGGAACCGTTTATCGCTACGAACAATCCGGTGAGCTCCACGGTCTTACACGTGTAAGGGGCTTTACCCAAGATGACGCCCATATCTTCTGTACTCAAGATCAAGTCAAAGAAGAATTTAAAAATGTCATCGACATCGTGCTTTATGTTTTGAAAACACTCAAGTTTGAAAACTATAAAGCGCAAATTTCGCTCCGCGACAAAGAGAATCGTTCCAAATACATCGGTTCTGATGAAAATTGGCAGAAAGCCGAGCAAGCTATCATCGATGCCGCTGCTGAAAAAGAATTGCCTACGGTGGTTGAATATGGTGAAGCCGCATTTTATGGCCCTAAACTCGATTTCATGGTGCAAGATGCCTTGGGCCGTGAGTGGCAGCTTGGCACCATCCAAGTTGATTACAACTTGCCGGAGCGCTTTGAATTAGAATATATTGGCGCCGATAACCAAAAACATCGCCCGGTCATGATTCACCGTGCGCCTTTTGGTTCTATGGAAAGATTCGTTGCCGTATTACTCGAGCACTGTGCCGGTGATTTCCCTTTATGGTTGTCAACCGAACAATTTATTGTGCTGCCGATCTCTGAGAAATACAACGACTACGCAGAAAAAGTTTTAGAATTCCTAAATAATTCCGATATTCGCGGACTTATTGACGACCGCAACGAGAAAATCGGAAAGAAAATTCGAGATGCGGAATTGAAAAAAGTACCTTTTATGCTTATTGTTGGCGAGAAGGAAGCCGAAACCGAAGCAGTCTCAGTCAGACAGCGCGGCGTCGGGGACCACGGCAGCATGAACCTGGACAACTTTGCGGCTCTGATCCAGGAAGCAATTGCCGCGGAATTGGCTTAAGTTGAACTGAAATACTGAATGAGAAGAAACTCAAAACCGTTTGTAAAAAGAGAAGAGGCAGCACAGCACCGCATCAATGATAAGATTTTTGCGTCTGAGATTCGCCTTGTGAATGATGGTGAAGAACCTCAAGTGATGAGCGTTGCCAAGGCAATTGCACTAGCTGAAGAACAAGAACTTGACCTCGTTGAGATTTCTCCTAATGCCAATCCACCTGTTTGTAAAATCATGGACTACAAAAAGTTCATTTACAACCAGAAGCGCAAGCAAAAAGAACTAAAAGCGAAGCAAAGCAAAGTGATCCTCAAAGAAATCCGTTTCGGACCCAATACCGATGATCACGATTTCGCTTTCAAATTGGCTCATGCCAAAAAGTTCCTAGAAGAAGGCAGTAAAGTAAAAGCCTACGTTTTCTTCAAAGGACGTACTATTGTGTTCAAAGACAGAGGAGAGATTTTATTGCTCAAGTTTGCCCAAGAACTTGCCGATTTAGGTGCGGTAGAACAACTACCAAAACTAGAAGGCAAAAAAATGATCTTAATGATCAACCCGAAAAAGAAATAAGAAGCTGATATATAAGTTTAACACACAAAAAAGGAAGTCAAATGCCTAAAATGAAAACAAAATCCAGTGCAAAGAAGCGATTCACCATCACTGGAAGTGGCAAAATCAAGCGCAAGCACGCGTTCAAGAGTCACATCCTTACCAAAAAGGCTACAAAACGTAAGCGCAATCTTACGCATGCAGGTTTGGTACACGATGCAGACCTTTCGAATGTTAAGTTGCAATTGTGCATG
The DNA here is from genome assembly GCA_044371695.1 of Crocinitomicaceae bacterium. Taxonomy (GTDB): domain Bacteria; phylum Bacteroidota; class Bacteroidia; order Flavobacteriales_D; family Crocinitomicaceae; genus UBA952. The sequence continues at coordinate 3,975 of JBILTD010000059.1, forward strand.
AAATAGTCACTTAACGGTTATTAAATTGTAGAACCCGGCTCCGAGTCCCTAAGTCTTCAAAAGAAGCACTCCCCGCCAAAAAATTTAAAAATTATGCCAAGATCAGTAAATCACGTTGCATCAAGAGCTCGCAGAAAGAACTTGATGAAATTGGCCAAAGGTTACTTTGGTCGTCGTAAAAATGTCTGGACAGTAGCTAAAAACGCCATTGAAAAAGGTTTAGTTTATGCTTACTCAGGACGCAAGCAAAAGAAAAGAAATTTCCGTTCACTCTGGATTACCCGTATCAATGCTGGCGCTCGCCAACATGGTATGAGCTATTCACAGTTCATGGGAGCCGTTCACAAAAGTGGTATCGAATTAAATCGCAAAGTACTTGCTGATTTAGCCATGAACCACCCAGATGCTTTCAAAGCAATCATCGAGACGGTTAAAAAATAAGTTTGCAAACTATATCAGCTTAAAGCCATTAGTCTTAGATTAATGGCTTTTTTTATTGCTATTTTTGTCACTTTTTAAAATAAAAATAAGTTATTATCGTTCACTTGCCATGGCCCTTCGCTACCTCTTGCCCCTTGTATTGCTTCTGAGCGCTTGTGTTAAAAACAATCCGGATCCATCTTGGCTTGAAGTCAACGAATGGACACTAGAGGCAAACCCTTCCTTAAATGGAGAAGAAGGGGTGCTCACTCACAAAATCACTGATGCTTGGGTGTATGTCGATGATAAACTAATCGGTGTTTTTCAGGTCCCGTTTAAAATTCCAATCTTGAAATCAGGTCCGTGCAATATCCGTTTGTACCCTACAATTCGAATCAATGGATTCCAAGCAAGCAAAATGAAGAACGACCAAATGGTCCCCTTTGATATTTCGGCAACCTTAGTTCAAAATCAAACCTTAACCATCAATCCAGTAACACATTATAAAGACAATGTTAGTTTTTGGATTGAAGATTTTGAAGACATCAACATCAAACTAACCGACGACCCAAATACATCTTCAGCAAATTTAAACTTGGCAAATGACTCTTTGAAGTGGTTTAATGGTAACTATTATGGGAGGGTGTTGCTGTCACCACAAGATTCAATTTGGATCGCCTATACCAATCAGGATCAACAGCTTACTATTCCAAAAGGAAGACAAGCTATTCTAGAAATGGATTATTGTAATTCAATAGACTTCACACATTACTTGCTTTTTGTCAATGCCAATGGAATTACCGAGAATCCGATGATTACAATGATCAATCCACCTGTAGGGAAACCGCTGGTTTGGAAAAAGATATACTTAGAGCTCAATGAAGTCATAGGCTATGGGCCTAATAATACCAATTATGTGCAAGCATTCAAGGCGTTTTACAATGACTCGGTTGCCAATAACCTGATTCTTATAGACAATATTAAAGTGGTGTATTTTCCATGAAAGATCGCTTTTGGATAGCATGTTTGGTAACCATTGATTATTTCAGTGCTGCATTTGCTTGGGCGATTTTCTTTTATTTTAGGCAAGTTTTTATTGAAAAGCATGTTTTTCATCCCGATCAGAATTTTTTATTAGGAACGTTTTTATTGCCTTTATTTTGGCTTGGCTTTTACCTGCTACAAGGGACTTATCACGATGTTCGCAGACTTTTCCGAATGAAAGTATTGCTCATGAGTTTGGGAGCAACCTTTTTCGGTACGATTGTCTTGTTCTTTACGCTCCTTTTAGATGACCAAATTCAAACTTATCAGAGTTATTATCAACTGACAACATGGTTATTTACCATTCATTTTGCATTATTGGCATTCTCGCGAATCTTGTTTACAACAGTTTTAATTAGTTATATCCGCGCAGCTGGTCATGGCTTCAGGACCTTGATTGTAGGAGGTAATGAAAAGGCGCTGGAAATTTATCATGAACTCACGGCTAGTCCGAATATGATCAATTATTTTGTGGGGTTCATACAAGTCAACGGCCGAGATAACTTGCTTTCCGGGCTTTTGCCTCATCTCGGAAAAACACCCGAAATTGAGCAAGTTCTTGAATCACAACAAGTAGAGGAGGTGATCATTGCTGTGGAAAGCTCAGATCACGACCGACTTAAAGACATTATTGCCCGAATCGACAACGGGAAAATTCGCATTAAGGTCTTGCCTGATATGTATACGATTTTGGCGGGTTCTGTTGAAATGACCAATATTTACGGCGCCTTACTCATTGAAATCAATCCTGATGTCATGCCTTATTGGCAGCGTGCCATCAAACGCTTGATGGATATTGTCTTTTCTTTCATTGCACTGCTTGCCCTCATTCCCTTCTTTATTTTTTCAGCTATAGCTGTGCGCTTGTCATCGCCGGGGCCAATATTTTTCTTACAAGATCGCGTTGGTTTGAATGGGAAGAATTTTAAAATCATCAAATTCCGTACAATGTATATCGACTCTGAAAAGTCTGGCCCGCAGTTGTCTAGTGAAGGTGATCCACGCATCACACCTATCGGTCGCTTTATGAGAAAAACAAGACTCGATGAATTTCCGCAGTTTGTGAATGTACTACTAGGGCAAATGTCATTGGTTGGTCCACGGCCAGAAAGACAATTCTATATTGACCAGATTGTACAAGTCGAACCTCAGTATACGCACTTGACCCGAGTAAGACCCGGCATTACTTCTTGGGGGCAAGTGAAGTTTGGTTATGCGGAAAATGTGGAACAAATGCTACAGCGCATGAAATTTGACTTGATTTATCTGAAAAATCGCAGTCTTGTTTTGGATATCAAAATCATGTTCTACACAGTCATTATCGTTTTTAAAGCCCAAGGAAAGTAATCTTTGCTAGATTCAGAGATTATGTGTATCTTTGCACCCTTAATTAACTAATTTATTAATCTGGGTTTCGTACCCTAAACAGTAAAGTACAATGGCAACACGCATTCGTCTTCAAAGACACGGTAAAAAAGGTAAACCATTTTTTCATTTGGTAGCTGCAGATAGCCGTGCAAAACGCGATGGTAAATTCATCGAAAAACTCGGAACTTATAACCCAACTGCTAATCCTGCTGTGATCGACATCAACTTCGACGCAACACTTACTTGGGTTCAAAATGGTGCTGAGATGTCTGACACCGCTCGTGCTATTCTATCTTACAAAGGAGTTTTGTACAAAAATCACTTGCTTAACGGCGTGAAAAAAGGTGCATTAACTGCTGAGCAAGTAGAAGAGCGTTTCAACAAGTGGTTGGCTGACAAAGAAGCAAAAATTGACAACAAAATTTCTGGTTTAGCAAAAAGCGCTGAAAAAGCAAAAGCTGATCGCTTAGCTGCTGAAGCTGCTACAAACGCTGCAAAAGCTGCTGCTGTAGAAGCTAAAAATGCACCAGTAGTAGAAGAGGTTGCTGAAGAAGCACCAGCAACTGAAGAAGTTGTGGCTGAAGAAGCACCAGCAACTGAAGAAGTTGTAGCTGAAGAAGCACCAGCAACTGAAGAAGTTGTAGCTGAAGAAGCACCAGCAACTGAAGAGGTTGTGGCTGAAGAAGCACCAGCAACTGAAGAGGTTGTAGCTGAAGAAGCTCCTGCTGCTGAAGAAGCTCCTGCTGCTGAAGAAGCATCAGAAGAAGCTGCTGCTGAATAAGCATATGCAAATTCAAGATTGCTATTATTTAGGTCTTATCGCGAAACTTCACGGATTCAAAGGTGAAGTTTCGCTGTTTTTAGACGTTACACATCCGGCCGATTACCAGGGTTTAGATGCCCTCTACCTTGATATCAACGGTCAACTCACTCCTTTCTTTATCGAAGGTTTCAAGCTCAAAAACAAAGGCTTTGCCGCCGTTAAATTTGAAGGCATAGAAACCGAAGAAGCAGCACAGCGCCTGGTAAAGAAGAAGGCTTATCTGCCTTTAGAAATTCTCCCAGAGCTTGATCAAAGCTCATTTTATGACCACGAGGTTATAGGTTACAAGGTTTTTGACGCTGAGAAAGGCGCCATCGGTTTAGTACAAGATGTCATCGACATGACTGCTAATCCACTTTTGCAACTCGATTATAACGGTACAGAAATCCTTATTCCTATTTTTGAGGGTCTCATTGAAAAAGTAGACCGCAAAAAAAAGGAGCTTTTTATCAAAGCTCCTGAGGGTCTTATTGATCTTTACGTTGCTTAAGTAATTGATCAAATTACAATTAATTAATTTTTTATTACCCCAATAATGGCTACTTATTTAAGTAGGCCCATGGCAATTTTCATGCGAATGACTTTTTTTGCTGCGGCATCAACTTGTGCTTTGAAAGCGGGGTCTTTGTGGTAATGCGCTAAAATCTCTGCATGCGCTTTTTTAGCATCAACAGGCATTAACACGATATCGCAGCCAGCAGCTACCGCCTTGTAAGCACACTCGGGTACAGCAACAACACCACCCATGTTCATGGCATCTGTAACCACCAATCCTTTAAAGCCCATTTCATTTTTTAATAAATCAGTAACGATGGTTTTAGAGCACGTTGCAGGTAAACCGTTTGTTTGATATTTTGCATTGTTTTGAACTGCAATGTGTGCTACCATGATAGAAAGCACACCTTGAGCAATAAGTGGCGGGTAGTTTTGTATTTCTTTGAGTTCGCCGTCAATCATTTGCAATGATTTGTGCGTATCACCTGAAACCAAACCATGGCCAGGGAAGTGCTTGGCTGTAGCGATGATGTTTTGTTGTTGTGTTTCTTCAATGAAAGCACCAGACCACGGAATAATATTGGCAGGTACTGCTCCGAAACTTCTAAAACCAACAGTTGCATTTGGCGACATATCTACAACCGGCGAGAAGTTATAATTGATTCCGATGTCATTGAGGTCTTTTGAAATGGTCTTCGCACAAGCTCTAACTTCATCAATAGATTTCATTTCATTAGCCTTCTTCACAAGCGTTGAGCCCGCAATTTTGCGATTCACAAGACTTGGTTCGGCATCAGCGCTATATAAAAACGGCAAATTTCCGTAGGTTTTATTCTGTTTTTCAAAATCTTGTATCCAAGAAGTAAAACCCTCTTTTGTTCCGTTGAGCATAAGAACGCCTCCAATGATGCGGTCTTTAATGTGTTGATCGATGGTGGTTTTTTCTTGTCCTAAACGACCTACAGCAGGCATAATGAGTTGTGCAACAATGGCCGTATCATCGAGACTCGCAAAAACTTTTTCGACGGCTGCGTCAAGGTCTTTGTTGTCTTGAAGAAAATCTTGCAATTTAAAATCGGTTTGAATACGGATAGGTTCTGGTTTTGGTGTTTCCTTTTTTGGAGTTTGAGCACAGCTATTAAAGAGCAAGCCGATGCTCAGGAGACTTAATAATGGTAATTTCATATTTCAAAGATATATTTTTACAACCAATTGGAGTCAGGTAGCGTCTTGATTTAAATTATTTTCAAATGAGAAAACAGCTGTTTATACTATCTATCGGACTTGCCTTATTGCCATTTTGCTCTTTTTCACAGAATTTTTACAACCGCGACACCATTCAAGTCATTGAAATTTTCTTTTCTTTTTCGAATTGGGATGCGCAACTCGATGCCAACGAAGCTGCTGAAACCTATATCTATGCCGACTCAGTAAGAATTAATGGTCAAAGTTTTGATTCTTGTGGCGTTCGTTATAAAGGGAATAGTTCTTACAATCCCACAAATCAGAAAAACCCATTGCACATTGAA
>JBILTD010000212.1:0-3057 GCA_044371695.1 Crocinitomicaceae bacterium
TTACTACATCATCTGATTGGGGTGGCCGAAGTAGCCGTTGTTTTTAGGGGTGACTTCGAGCCCAAAGATCCTGTGTTTGTTGCCGCTTTTGATATGGTTTAGTAAGATAACAAGCGTGTCAAGAGCAACTCCTTGATTCTTTTATCGATCACATTTCTGTTCGCCGTATAAAAAGCATACTCCTCCAGAAGGAAAAATCCTGCTATCATTCCAATATAACGCTGAACCAAAGCCGGATTTTTTGAAAATATTTGCGTTAAGAACTGTCGGCGCTCGGCTTCTTTGCTGCTCGATTTAACTTTTATAAACAACTGGTTTTGCTGCCATTCTTGCAGCCAAAGTTCGTGTTGAAATTTAAGAATGGGGCGCAAGACCTCATTTTGAAACTGCTCGATCGGATTTGATTCTTGATCGGCTTTTTCTACTGAAGGTCTTAGGGCAAGGAGCTGTTGTTCGGATCTCATGCTTCTTCAGACAACTCAAGCTGCTGAATGTTCGGATAAAATTCGTCGAGGTAGCCGAGTGTGCGCTCTTCATCGGCATTGGCACTAAAAAAGATGACCTTACATTTTGGTAAGCTTTCTGTCATGCGGACAATATAACCTTTGTGACCTTGACGCATGTGTAAATCAAGCTCAAGAATGACAAACAACTTGAGTTTTTTGATATTAAACCCATTCTGAAAATAAAGCTCGGCCATGCGGCGCGTTGTTCCAACAATGATTTCAGTGCCATCAAAAAGGTCATTGCGTTGCTGCAGTTTGTTTCCTTTTTCAACAATGAGGTCTACGGTGAGGTCTTTAGCCTTGGCCAATTGTGCAAATTGCGCATGAATGGCACGGGCTTGTTGGTCGTCTTTACACAAAAGAATGGCCCTTGGTGAACCTTCTTCGGGTTGCGGCACATACTCTTCAAATAAAGACCAAAGCTGCATTTCATACTGCCCAGGCAATGCGTTGACTAAAACACCTTGACTCGAACGCAAAGTTTTACTGACACTACTGAGCTGATCCATCTGTTAATTTGGGGTTGTTGAGGTGGCGTGTGGCGTCACGGTTGGTTTTCTTTTCTAAGTTTTTTTCAAGTGCTTGTTCGAGGTCAATCCCTGTTTGATTGGCTAAGCAGCACAAGACAAATAAAATGTCAGCCATTTCGTCGCCGAGGTCCTTGTCTTTGTCGGATTCTTTTTCTGATTGCTCGCCATAGCGTCTGGCCATAATGCGCGCTAACTCACCGACCTCTTCCATTAAAATAGCGGTATTGGTGAGTTCATTAAAATAACGCACACCCAACGTTTGGATCCAATGATCAACTGTAGCTTGTGCTTCACTGATTTTCATGTCACAAAGGTATCAAAACCTCTCATTAGATATGCTTACATTTGTATTACGATGGAAAAACTCAGCAATTTTATTAATGGTGCCTACCTTGCACCTCTTAGTGGAAAGTATATCGACAACTTTGAACCGGCTACCGGAAAAGTTTATTCACTGATACCAGATTCAGATGCTTCCGATGTAGAATTAGCCGTTGAAGCAGCAAGCAATGCTTTTCCACTTTGGTCAAATATGGGCATCGAAGAACGCGGAAAAATTCTAAAAAAACTTTCCGAAGGCATTGAGGCCAACATGGATGCTTTTGTCGCTGCTGAGTCCAAAGACAACGGCAAGCCCTTAAGTTTGGCCAAACATGTCGATATTCCACGTGCGGTCTCAAACTTTCATTTCTTTGCAACGGCTATTGAGCATTTTGCTTCTGAATCTCATCAAATGGAAGGGGTTGGTTTCAACTACACCACAAGAAAACCAATTGGTGTAGTGGGCTGTATTTCTCCTTGGAACTTGCCATTATATCTCTTTTCATGGAAAATTGCTCCTGCCTTAGCTGCCGGAAACTGTGTCATTGCGAAACCTTCTGAGGTAACGCCTTATACTGCTTACATGCTTGGTAAAATTGCCAAAGAGGCAGGCATGCCAGACGGCGTTCTCAACATTTTGCACGGTACCGGCCCCAACGTAGGAGACGCCATCGTCAAGCACCCGAAAATCAAAGCCATTTCATTCACAGGAGGCACCAAAACAGGTGAATACATCGCACGCACAGCCGGGCCTATGTTCAAGAAACTCTCTTTAGAACTTGGCGGGAAAAATCCGAACATCATTTTTGCAGACTGCGACTTTAAAGAAGCCCTAAGCACCACCATCCGCTCTTCTTTCGCGAATCAAGGTCAGATTTGTTTGTGTGGTTCCAGAATTTTTATCGAAAGACCCATCTACGAACAATTCAAAGAGGCCTTTGTCGCGGCTATGGCCAAAAACAAAGTCTCCTTCCCTACAGACCCTGAAGCAAAAATGGGCGCCGTTGTTTCTAAACCACACATGGAAAAAATCCTGAGTTATATTGAGCTGGCTAAAGAAGAAGGTGGGAATATCTTATTTGGAGGAAAGCGCAAAATTTTAGAAGGCGAACACGCAGAAGGCTACTACATTGAACCTACAATTATTGAAGGCTTGCACTATACTTGCCGCACCAACCAAGAAGAAATTTTTGGGCCGGTGGTCACAATTACGCCTTTTGATACCGAAGAAGAAGCGCTGGAAATGGCTAACTCTACTCAATATGGTTTAGCTGCTACTGTCTGGACCTCTGACCTCAAGCGCGCGCACCGCGTGGCCGATTCAGTTCAGGCCGGAATTGTTTGGGTAAACGCTTGGTTAGTCCGTGACCTTCGTACCCCATTTGGTGGCGTCAAAGCCTCAGGCGTTGGTCGTGAAGGAGGTTGGGAAGCACTCCGCTTTTTCACCGAAGCGAAAAATATTTTTATCAAGTATTGAATAATTTCAAGCCGCAATAAATACTACTTTTTCTCCTTTTTTTGTTCTGGAAAACGGTAACCTGCAACAAATTTGATGGCATAATAGAGTTGTCTATAATTGAAAGCATCATAACGAATACTCTTGTTGTCAAAGTCTGTAACCAAGAAAAAGAAGCGTTCATCAGAAGAATAGCCACCCATGAGTCTGAAATCAAAGCGCGGCGCTAAACCCAATAATAATT